>CAZQZA010000024.1:0-13847 GCA_964597725.1 uncultured Dehalococcoidales bacterium
ATGGTCTCAGGATGATGATTAGAACTGAAGACCTTGATTCCGTAGATATAGATAGACTGGAGGATTTTGTCGCCGAGCACCCTGATATTCGTTTGATTACCGGTATGCCAGTGCTTTTTGGCGAGATGAACAAGCTGGTTGTACAAAGTCAGTTTCGGAGCCTGGGTTTAGCCCTGGTCTTGATTTTCATTATGCTTTTGGCAACCATAAGAAAACTTAGAGCGGCTCTTGTTGCCTTGATACCGATAGTCATCACCATCACTGCTATCCTGGGTATGCTGGTCATTAGTAAATTCAATCTCAATATTCTGACTGCCAACCTGTCGGCTATCACCATTGGCGTGGGCGTGGATTATTCTATTCACCTGATATGTGGTATCTATTATTTCCGCAAACGGGGCCTGGGTGGGGGAGAGTCGGTCAATTCAGCTCTATCAAGCGTTTCCAAACCGATTCTGGCTAATGCCTTTGGTCTGGCCATCGGGCTTTCCGCTCTTTTCTTTTCTCCCTTGCGACTTCACATGCAGGTAGCATCTGTGATGTGGGTGGCCATGGTTGTCTCTTCAATAGCAGCCCTTCTGTTAATCCCTATCTTCTACTTGAAGCTCCGTAAATGAACCATCGTGAGGTTGCAATACTCGTCAAGTGGCGGTTTTTGATATAGTTAACTTTGTTTAATACGTCGCTGCGTTAACAGGGTGTAAGAGTGTGTTTATCCTCAACTACACAACAGTAATAGACCCGTTATTACGAAACATCAGGATTTATACCCCGGAGTTTTCGGAAATGAAAGCTGGAGATAGGGTATTGGATGTTTGCTGCGGAACAGGAGACCAAGCATTTCACTATGCAAAAAGAGGTATTGTTACTTCCGGAATAGACCTGAGCTCTGGTATGATAAAATTAGCCGAAAAAAATAAAAGAAACCAGGGTTTAGAGAATGTTTCATTTCAAATAGCCGACGCTATGAATTTACCGTTCAAGGATAATTTCTTTGATTATGCATCCATATCCTTTGCCCTGCATGAAAAAGAAAGGACAGCCAGAGATAAAATAATCTCTGAAATGAAAAGGGTGGTGAAGAAGAGGGGCGCTTTGATTTTTATTGATTTTCAGGTTCCCCTCCCCCAGAATTTGTATATCTGTTTAGTCAAAGCCATAGAATTTATGGCGGGAAGGAAACATTATAGGTGCTTCCGAGATTACATTGAACAAGGCGGATTAACTGAAATATTAAAGAAGAATCAACTTGTCGAAGAAAAAAGGGGTCATCCCAATAGATTGATAACCGTAATACGAACACGAAATCCATAGATGGTTGGCAAGAGCAGATTAAAGAGACTTCGTCCCTTTCAAAGCCTGTATCTTTGATTTTGAAGAGTAGATACTACAGTGGTCCTCTCTCCACGAGCTTGCGGTAAGTATGCGGCTTGGCTTATAATAGATTGAATTTGGCTGTAGTAGTGGAGGGGTTGTAATGCAGATAAGTGTATCTGAACTGTTTAAGGAACCTATCGGTTCAACACGACAGTATGAAATAAATGAGACGTTTGATGTTGGCGGTGGCAGCTATGAGGTTCAGGGCGAGATTAAGCTGGTGCGTACTGGCCGAGGTATGCTGGTTAAGGGCACACTGCATACCGGGGTTGAGGTTACCTGTGGCCGCTGCCTGAGTTTATTTAGTTGTCCCCTGACTCTAAATATTGAAGAGGAGTATTTCCCTACTACAGATGTAGTTAGTGGTGTTTCGTTAACTTTACCTGAAGAGGCCAGCTATTTCACCATAGATGAGCGTTATGTCCTTGATTTAACTGAGGCAATACACCAGTATATAACGCTGGGTATTCCGATGAAGCCGCTTTGTCGTGAAGATTGCGCCGGGATATGCCCCAACTGTGGGCGCAATCTTAATCAAGGACCTTGTGGGTGTCTGCTTCAAGAAGTAGACCTTCATTGGTCTGAGTTGAATAAATTGACTTTAGCCAATGATGCGTAGTAGTGAATGAATGGAAAGGAGCAGGTTAGATTATGGCTTTACCAAAGCGAAAGTATGCTAAGGCACGCCAGGGTAAGCGGCGGAGTCATTTTAAGTTGACCCCCCCCTCACTGGATTATTGCCCTCAATGTCATAGTCCCAAGCGGCCTCACCACGTTTGTCCTACCTGTGGCAGTTATGCTGGTAGGGAAGTCATCGAGATTGAAGGCCCGAAGAAGGCGGCTAGTAGAGGCTAAACTGATGAAGGTGGCTTATGTCTTTCCCGGGCAGGGTTCTCAGTTTGCAGGTATGGGGCGTGACCTTTGCGAGAATTTCAGCTCAGCCAAAGCAGTCTTTCAACAGGCGGATGAGGCCTTGAAATTTCCTCTCTCCAGATTGTGTTTTGATGGTTCGGAGGATGAGCTCCGACAGACTATTAATGCCCAGCCGGCGATTCTGACTGTCAGCTTTGCCTGTTTGAAGGCTATACAAGAAGTAAGTGGTAATAATGACTTGCCTCCCCCTGTTTTTCTAGCTGGTCACAGCCTGGGTGAGTATACCGCACTGGCAGCCGCCGGGGTGCTTGATTTTGCCACTACCGTTTATCTGGCTCGAGAGAGAGGGCGGTTAATGCACGAAGCTGGGCAGAAGAAACCCGGAAGCATGGCGGCGATAATTGGTCTTGATGAGTCTTTATTGACTGAGGTGTGCCGGGAGACTGACACCAGGATTGCCAATATTAACTGCCCGGGCCAGCTAGTAATTAGCGGGACTTCAGAGAACTTGAACAAAGCTATGGATTTGGCCAAGGCTAAAGGAGCTCATCGTGCCATCCCATTGCAGGTAAGTGGCGCTTTTCATACACCACTAATGCAGTCGGCGGTAGACGGTATGTCTGAGATTATAGCCACTCTTTCCTTTAGTGACCCGGCTATCCCTATTATTGGTAACACTACTGCTCAGCCATTGACCACGTCTGATTTGCTTAAAGAAGAGCTACTCAGACAGCTATGTAATTGTGTTCAATGGCAGCGCTCTATTGAATATATGATAGATAATGGGGTATCTACCTTTATTGAGATTGGGCCGGGCAAGGTACTCACCGGTCTCATTAAGCGAATAAATAAGAGTGTTGAGCTGATAAATATTGGTGATGTTGAGGCGGTTAAGAACATAGAGGCTGTTTAGTTGTCATTGCGAGGCACGAAGTGCCGAAGCAATCTTTGAAAGTAATAGTGAGATTGCTTCGCTTCGCTCGCAATGACAGTTTGAGTTACTAAACGGTCTCAGGAGAGGGGGATAAAGGGGGTGAGGTTGATAATTAATAAGGAACTAGAGCTAAACTAAGGGAGCAATAATGGACCTATCTAATAAAGTAGCTATCGTAACTGGTGGTGGTCGTGGTATAGGACGTGCCATTGCCCTGAAACTGGCTGAGCTTGGAGCTAATGTAGTGGTAAATGATGTAGACGAGGCTGAGCCGGCAGAAAATGTAACTGAGGAAATCAAAGCTATGGGCAGGCAAAGCCTGGCTATTCTGGCTGATGTGAGTTCGTCAGAAGATGTAGGCAGGTTGGTAGAGACAACGGTGTCTACCTATGGCAGGATTGATATTCTGGTGAATAATGCCGGCATTACGCGAGACCACCTTCTGCTGCGCATGACCGATGATGACTGGAACAACGTATTAAAGGTTAACCTGAACAGTGTTTTTCTGTGTACCAGGGCAGTGCTAAAATATATGGTGAAACAGCGCTGGGGCAGAATTGTGAGCATTGCCAGTATTGTGGGGGTGGTGGGTAACCCGGGACAGGCAAACTATGCCGCAACTAAAGCGGGTATCATCGGTTTTACGCGGACGGTTGCCAAGGAGGTGGCTTCCCGTGGTATCACGGCTAATGCTATTGCCCCGGGCTTCATTGAGACTGGCATGACACAGCGGCTGGAAGAAGGCTGGAAGCAGGAACTGAGAAGGCGAATCCCTATGGGTTACATTGGCTCTCCCCGTGATGTAGCTGAGGCAGTCGCCTTCCTGGCTTCAGAGGAGGCAAGGTATATCACCGGGCAGGTTCTTGGTGTGGATGGAGGCATGGCAATATCCTGGCTATGAACATAATCGATTCTTATCGGTTTGGGCGGATAGTAGTCAACGGCAAGCATTATACCTCAGATGTAATCATTTTCCCGGATAGGGTCAACGATAACTGGTGGAGAAAGACGAGTCATCAACTCCACCTTGACGAGTTAAGCGAGGCCATAGCGGAAAAGCCTGAGGTGTTGGTAGTTGGCACTGGAGCGTCAGGTTTGATGGAGGTGCTGCCTGAGGTAGAACAGAGGCTTGAAGCTCAAGGCATTAAGCTTATTGCCGAGCCAACTGATGAGGCGTGCCAGATATATAACCAGCTTTGCCAATCCCAGAGGGTAGTCACCGCCCTCCATCTTACCTGTTGAGTCGAAATTGGTGAATGAAAGACAAAAATCCTATTTTGATTTGTCACGCCGACCTATCAGCTCGCTAGCTGAGCCGGCAGAAATCTCATCCACTTCCACCTGGAGAGGCACGAGCAGCCTGGCCAGCATCCCATAATAACCGATGGTAATCGTTAGCTCAACGATAGCCTGCTCATTGAAGTAACTCTTTAGCATATTGAAAGTCTGGTCGGTAACTCTCACATTCCGAGCTACTTCGTCGGTATATTGCAGAATGGCACGCTCTTCGTCAGTGAATTCAGGTGAATTCTTCCAATCCGGAATAGCATCGAGTTGCTTTTGATTTACCCCCACTTGTAGCGCCAGCGGTGCATGTTGTGCCCACTCATATTCACTGCCAGTAAGTGATGCCACCCGCAGGATGACTATTTCCCGCAGCCTTGGAGGAAGCTCCATCCGCCCGATAACCGAGTTGCCTAACCTTATTAAGTTGAGGAAAACCTTTGGGCTATGGGCGGCTACCTTATAAAGATTGAGAATCCTGGCTCCATTGTCCTCAATCTTCTGGAATATCTCCCTAACCTCAGGTGGTGCCTGCTCTTTCTCTATCAGGTGAACGCGAGCCATATCAAAACCTCCCTTCTATCATCAACCGAATTGTAGTAGAAGCTAACCCAAAAGGCAATTAAGAGGTTGTTTATTAAGGGGAGGTTGAAGGGGTCAAGCCCCTTCAGAAACTATAATCACCTTTCTCCACGGAGAGCAGATGTAGGGAGTCTAAGGGGGTGAGGTTGATAAACAGTCTCTAAAAGACTACAGCAGAAAAGGAGTTAATGGTATAATTGAGCTATGAAAAAAGAGCTAATGGATATTCTCGCCTGTCCGGTGTGCAAAGGGGAGTTGGAACTTAGTATAGAGGTGGAGAAGGAGCAAGAGATAGTTACCGGTTCTCTCTACTGCTCCACGTGCGATGTGCGCTATCCCATTGTAGATACTATCCCCAATCTATTACCACCAGACCAGCGTGATTAGTCCGGCGTATAAATGACACCAGTCTGGGGTGATTCCCATACCTCTACGCAGGACAGGGAAACCGGAGCTTCTGCCAGCTTGGGCTGTAGCTCGTTGTAGATTGTAGCAGCAATATTCTCCGAAGAGGGGTTTATTTTATCAAATGGCGACACCTCATTGAGACAGGTGTGGTCATACCGGGTGAGAATAGCGGCTAGGTGCTGCTTTAGCTCGACAAAATCATAGGCAATGCCAATGTCATTAACCACAGAAGATTTCGTCTTCACCACCACTCGGAAGCGGTGTCCGTGTAATGCCTCACACTTGCCCCGATAACCACGCAGGAAGTGAGCGGCATCAAAATGTTGCTCGATGGAGATTTCATACATCTTTCACTTCCTCATTTCCCCACTTAAACACACCCTGCACATTGATTGCACTTTTCATCAGTTCTTTCACCGTTTTGCCAGTAACCGGGTGTACCAGGTCGGGTGCAATCTCAGCCAGGGGAATAAGAACAAAGGCTCTCTCTGTCAGTCTGGGGTGGGGGATAACTAGCTTTGGAGTTTCAATAACCTGGTCACCATAAAATAGGATATCGATATCAATCGGGCGAGGTTCGTTGGAGGTGTGGGGTAACCTCCCTAGCTTACTCTCGATGCCTTTTACCAGGGTAAGTAGCCCTATCGGTTCCAAACCGGTGGAAATCTGGCACACCAGGTTGAGAAAGCGCGGCTGCTCGGTATTGCCTGTCGGCTCGGTATCATATACCGATGAGACCTTTTCCACCCGCAACCTGTGCGACAGAAACTCTAGTGCCCTGTCCAGATTATACTGGCGTTCCCCCAGATTTGAGCCTAGACCAAGATAGACTGTTACCATTTTAATACCCGATTAAACCCACCTCTTATAATAGCACTGTGCACTTCTGAGAGGCAATGTAGCAAGTACAGCAAACTAATTAGTATCTTACAAGATAAAGTATTCCACAACAAATAACCCGATTCCTACCGCTATAGTAGCTAACCAAGCCCCTTTATGCCACCTGAAAATCTTGGCTCCATCTAACGGCCCGAATGGAATCAGATTAAAAACTGCCAACCAGGTATTAATGCGTGCTCCCAGTGAGAAGAGTAACATGGGATATACCGTATTTAATAGGATAAATACCAGTGCTAGGCAGAGGTTCATCGCTGGACCGGTTATTGAGATAAGGCCAATCTTTCGCTTGGTTAAGGTAGCTCTTCCCCAGGCATCGCTTCTCGGGTATATCATAACGGCACCGGGGGCAGCAAAGACGAAGCCAAAGAACGAGACGACGACAGCGAGTATTAGGCCTGTGGGCCACATGGTGTACTCAGCAAAGCAGCCAAACCTTCTGGCAACAAAGCGGTGGCCTATCTCGTGAAGAACAAAGCCCAAAGAAACGGCGACTATGGACATTAGGATTACAATGACCAAACTCCATGGTGCAAAGAAGGCACGATAGCCGCCGGAAAGAGCAATGCCAAAGGCTATTGCCAAAACGAGCGCTGATATAATTAAATCTTTAAGCTCTTTTAGTCTCATTACAAAATCATCACAAGGTGGCAGGAAGGTTAATTGGGGTAAAGGACTTAAAGGTAGTTAGATTCCTTCCAGTACTTCTTTTATAGCGGGGGCTTCCGTTATTAGCTGGTCTAACGAGACTTCTTCTCCAGTTATCCGGAAAGCCCTCTTCGCTGACGGGGAAACCACTGCCAGGCTAACCGGCTGTTTAACGCTGAAACATGAAAAGCCACGCTTACCACGCCAATAGTTCAGTGAAAGCTCAGTTACTGGAATCAGGGTTATTCCAGCGACAGTCATGGGACTTTCGATTATTACTTCTTTCTTTTCCATTTAGTCACAACCAATATCTTAACCACTCTTAATGTAGCTAATGAGAAGACAAATCTTAGGAAAGGTATACCCAGTTGGATGGGCACCAACCTTAGCGCCCCGGATAAATAACCTTCAAAGACAGCCTCATCCTCAAAAGACGGCTGCACCCTTATCTCATGAACCCGAGAGGAACCAAGAAAGGAAGTAGCCGGCCCGATAAGAGCAAATAGAAGTGCGGTATCAGCCGGGTCATCAAGTCCCACCCTAAAATCTACTCTAAGGTCTCTAATTTTAAGATGCCTGAGGACGTCCCGGAGTAAGCGTTTTAGTTGTTCTAGCAGGCCTTTGGTTCGTAGGATTTTAAATATAGTCCTGGCCTTTATCTTTCTCTTTCCGGGCTTTCGCTTGCCCTCGGCTACTCTCTCTTTCTCTTCAGGTTTCTTCTTTGCCTTCGTTATTTCCTTACTGACTAGGCCAAAGAACCACACTAACCTCATCTGAAACTTTGGTCTGCCGTAGACATCAATATGTAGCACCGCATTAAGTGGGATACAAAGGACGAAGATGATGACTACAGCCAGGCTAGCTAGAGTAGCGACGACCCACAACTATTTCTATCCTTCCTTTTTTCGTTCCTCCCACTTTTCTATGCATTTTTCCACCATCCGAGGTATCCTCTCGCCCACCCTTTCTATCGCGTAGGATATACTCCCCATGACTGGCTCTATCCTCACCCCCTCCTTGTCGATGATAATTATAGCTTTAGGTCTTACCCAGGCGCCACCAGCAGTGCCACCACCAGCACCTTCCCCTTTCTGTTTGGCCTCCCCCCTACCCTCACCACCGCCAGCGCCAAAACCAAAGCCAACGCTTATCAGGGGAATAAGAGTGGCGCCTTCAACCGTTATCGGCTCTCCAACTACGGTTCTGGTGCTAAGTACTTTTTCAATTTCCCCCAGAGTTGTCTTAACCAGGTTCTCTACTACATCCATGACCGCCTACCTCCTTTTAGACTAATCAGCGGTTAGCCCTAATCTTAAATATTGGGCCAACCACTAATTAGATAGTAGCACTCAGAGTGGAGCTAGTCAATGGCTGGCTACTGCTAGATGATTATGGAAGTTGACAAAGTGACTCACAGCTGTATTGACGGCAGCCAGTGCGTGGAGCTTAGTCTAATGGAAGGCTAAAAATATGGTTATTCTCACCCTAGGTATAGAATGAGGCCTTTGTGGTAAAATGTTTTAGTCACTTTGGTTCAAATGAGTAAATTGGCAAGAAAGTATCGTAGGAGGTCTTTACCCAGTGAGCAAGGCTATCTCTATTATAATCCCTACTTATAATGAAAGGGATAACATCGTTCCCTTGGTTGAACGGATTAACCATGCCCTATCTAACTATGACTATGAAATCGTGTTCGTTGATGATAATAGCAGCGATGGAACTGCCGATATGGTGAGGACGCTATCATCTAAGTATCCCGTTAAGGTAATAGTTCGTCGAAACAAAAGAGGGCTGGCCTCAGCGGTAGTTGATGGGATTAAATATGCTACTGGTCAATTTGTGGGGGTAATAGACGCTGACTTGCAACATCCACCAGAAGTCATCCCTGATTTAGTACGAGAGATGAGAGGTGGGGTAGATGTAGCTATTGCCAGTAGGTATGTTAAAGGAGGTGGCTGCCAGGGGTGGGGATTAATCAGGAGAGTAATCTCAAAAGGAGCTATCGTTTTAGCCCACCTGCTCTTACCATCAACAAGGCCAGTTAAAGACCCAATGTCAGGCTTTTTTATGTTCAACCGTAAAGTTGTAGTTAATGCTTACCTAGAACCAACTGGTTTTAAGATACTTTTGGAAATATTAATGGAGGGTGAAGTCCGTAATATAGCCGAGGTTCCCTATACCTTTAGCATTAGGAGTGGTGGGGAGAGCAAGCTAAATACTCGCCAACAGGTAGACTATCTCAAACATGTCTATAGTCTCATGAAGAGAAAAGGCGAGCTACTAAGATTTATCAAGTTTTGTGCAGTTGGGCTAAGTGGTGTCCTGGTTAATATGGGTCTGCTGTGGTTGCTAACAGAATTTGCTGGTCTGTTCTATCTGTTATCGGCAGCTGTCAGTATAGAAACGTCTATCCTTTCTAACTTTATCCTCAATAACTATTTTACTTTTCGCGACCGGCGCCCGTCGGGAGTAAAATCCTTCTTCAATTACCTGGCGAAATTCAATCTGGTGAGTTTGGCTGGTCTGGGTCTCAATATGGGAGTGTTGTGGTTACTCACTGAAGTCTTTGGCATATATTACCTGCTATCTAATCTTTGTGGAATAGCAATGGCCACTCTATGGAACTATCTCGTCAATACCTGGTGGACATGGAAATAGCAAAACAACTGCTGTATCGGCTGGGCAAATGGGAATACTCCGGGCTTTGTCTGTTAGTGATTGTCATATTGGCAATGCACTTCAGCACTATTATGCAGCCTGCCGAGCTTGTCTTTGATGAACAATATTATGTTGCTGATGCTAGCTCCATTCTTCAAGGTGACGGCACTCTACGTCCAGAACATCCTCCTTTAAGCAAGCTGTTCATAGTGTTCGGCATGTTCCTCTTTGGCGATAATCCCCTGGGCTGGCGGTTTTTCTCTGTCTTGGCTGGAGCTAGCTGTATCGTACTCTTCTATCTCATCTGCCGCCGACTAGACTTACCTAAGGGAGTATCGTTCCTGGCTACTTCCCTGCTGGCTTTGGACAACCTGAGCTTTGTCCAGGCGAGTGTGGCCATGCTCGATGTTTATAGCCTGACTTTTATGCTGCTCTCTTTCTGGCTTTACCTGAGGGGTCAATATCTACTCTCTGGGGTATCAGTGGCGTTGAGTGCTCTGGCTAAGCTTACGGGTGCTTTGGCGCTTCCCGTCATATTGCTACACTGGCTGTTGACTAAACGGGTACGCCCGATACAGTTTGTTGCCTCAATACTTGTGGCCTATGCCTCCTTCTTTCTTTTAATGCCCTTGTTTGATTTTGTTGTTTTCAGACAACTCATTAATCCTGTTGGCCGTATATATACTATGGTGAGCTTAGGTGGCAGCCTGACCTTTACCACTGCTGCTCATGGTGCTGCCAGTCGTCCTTGGGATTGGATACTGCGCCCGGAGCTGATGTACTACTGGTATGAGCCTCACTATATTGGAGCTATTAGTTTCACTATTTGGGCATTAATCATCCCCGTTGTGCTCTACATGAGCTTCAGGGCAGTGAAAGGCAGTACGGCTGGACTTTTCGGTGTATCCTGGTTTGCCAGTACTTACCTGTTGTGGATATTGGTGAGCGTAATCACTGATAGAATTAGCTTCGTATACTACTTTTATCCCACCGTGGGAGCTATATGTATTGGTCTTGGATTGGGGTTGTCTCAGCTTCTAGCCATATGGAAGACAAGGGTAGATAGCAAGCTCAGATGGGTGGCAATGCTGGCAGTGGTGGGTTACCTGCTGTTGCATGTAGTCGTTTTTGTCATCCTGTCACCGGTATTTGATTGGCAAGTAATGCCACTTCCGCAGTAGCAGATTCATAGCTGCAGAGGAATCCCCACTCCATTGTCCTTTAATCCAGCATCAAGCGCACCTGCCGTGCATTTACTACCGCTTTATCCTGGTGGCAGTTATTAAACAGAACATGGAGTTGGCGAGTTCTTGAAGCCAGCTCTTTGATTCGAGGAACCCATTCCTTAAGCTCCTCCTGGCTATAGAGATAGTTAAATCGTTCAGTAACACTCACGCCCCTTTTCTCCCACATCTGGCGATTCCTTCCGTGGAATCTCACCAGAGAAAGGTCAGCAGTGGCTTCAGCCACCGGAGAAACGCTTGAGCTGAATCCCTGAGGTTCATCAACGCAGACAAAGGGCAGGTCATTAT
Organism: uncultured Dehalococcoidales bacterium; assembly: GCA_964597725.1. Classification (GTDB taxonomy): domain Bacteria; phylum Chloroflexota; class Dehalococcoidia; order Dehalococcoidales; family JAUVZE01; genus CAZNEL01. The sequence continues at coordinate 11,194 of CAZQZA010000024.1, forward strand.
CACGCAGGAAGCTCAGTGTCCGCTCCCGGTTTTTCTCATTAAGCCATGAACTGTGACGAAACTCAATGGCAATTCGGTATTGCGGCAGTCTTTCCTGGCAGGACAGAATGTAATCACCTTGCTGTTCACCCGGATAGAACCACGGAGGAAACTGAAAGAGCACCACGCCTAGTTTACCGGCGCTGTCCAGAGGTAGCAAAGCACGCTCAAAGCGACTCCAGAGTTCGCTGGCCAATTCTGCAGGCATATCCCGTTGGTATATGCTTGCCTTTTCCTTAACATGTAAAGGCAGTGCTTGCCTGATGTCTCCAGGAAGGGCTGCCAGCGGTGTCGGGTGCTGGGTGAAAAGTCTGAAGGCTTTAATGTCAAAGATGAACTTCTCTCCGGTTCTTTCCACCCATAGTCGGCTTGTCTTCTCATTAGGCAGGGCATAGTAGGAGCTATCCACCTCAACTAATCCAAACTGGCTGGCATAATAACGTAGGCGTGTCTCAGCTGAGCGTGCCCAACCAGGGTAGAAGCGGCCACTTTTGAGCAGCGTTGGGTCAGTCCAGGAGCAGGTGCCAATCAAGACCTCACCCATAAGCGTTGCCTTTCGGTAATAGTCCTCTCTCCATCTTCATGCGCTGGTATAATTATAAAGCAAATAATGCTCGCTGTCCTAGGGTATAGAAACTTTTACTTGTGTTCGATAAACATACATGGAAGATTAGGAACAGATATTGGACAAGAGCGCCGAGGCGCCTCACTTGACTATTGAAGTTAAAGTCGAATCAAGGTAGAATGTTCTCACCTTTACGAGTACATCTAGTAGATGCCTCAAAAGAGATTAAAGGTTACGGATGGAAGAGATGTCAGGTAAACAAATATTTAAACAGGCAGAACAAGAAAACAGAACCCAACTGACGGAAATTGAAGCTAAGGAGTTCCTCCAAGAAGCCAGGATACCAGTTATTAAGACGAAGCTGGCTAGGACTAAAAAGGAAGCCATCTCTCTAAGTAAGAGAATAGGCTTTCCCATAGTACTGAAAGTAGCCTCGCCGGATATTATTCATAAGAGTGATTCTGGAGGGGTTAAGTTAGGGCTGTCAAATGTTACCCAGGTCGGCAATGCCTATAGTGAAATTATGTTATCTATTAGGCAAAGATTTCCCAAAGCCAGAGTTCAAGGTGTAACAGTGCAAAAAATGGCCCGCCCCGGAGTTGAGGTGATTATTGGCATGAGTAAGGATGCACAATTTGGACCGGTGCTCATGTTTGGCCTTGGCGGAATACTAGTGGAAGTGTTAAAAGATGTTTCCTTCAGATTAGTGCCGTTAACTAGAAAAGATGCTGGGGAAATGATCAGAGAAATAAAGGGATATCCGTTACTGCAAGGTTATAGAGGGCAAGAACCGGCTGATATTCCCTTTTTGGAACAACTGATAGTAAAGGTTTCTGAGTTTATAGAGCAGTATCCTCAAGTGAAAGAGCTTGACCTCAACCCAGTATTTGCTTATAAGTATAGAGCCATAGCTGTAGATGCCCGGATAGTCTTAGAAGCCTCTGCGGAAGGCTGAATATCGAGCCCAGATAGCTTAAGACCCTAATAGCTCTATCTGGAGCAGTGAAAAAAACACAAAAGAAAAGAGGTAATACACTACTAATCATATGGACAGGCACAGCGCCTTGACACTATGTCGTGCATATCCTACAATAGTCGGCGTGTCCAGGAGGAGATTGGCTGAGCAGTGCTATAATGTTTAGCTTAGGCGGGAGCAATTTATGACAGGAACACGGCGAAGGGCGAGGGCAATAGCCCTTCAGGCGCTATATGAGGTTGATTCTGTAGGACATAACATAGAAGAAACTTTAACTTATCTTCTGAGTGATGTAGAATTATCCGAGGAGAGTGTTGCCTTCGTCCATGAGCTGGTAAACGGGGTTATTCAGAATAGGGAAGAAATTGACCGGAACATTAAGAATTTTGCTCCTGCGTGGCCTGTAGAACAAATACCGGTGATTGATAGGAATATTCTGAGGCTTGCAATCTTTGAGATTTTACTTGATAATAAAGTGCCAGTAAAGGTGGCGATAAATGAAGCAGTTGAACTGGCCAAGACCTTTGGCAGTGATAACTCAGCAAGGTTTATTAATGGAGTCTTAGGCTCGGTTAGTGCCCTTGCCAGCAGATAAGAAGTCTTTATAGGGGGTTAAATGTGGCGACCGTTTTTGAACGACTGAGGAAGATAACTGTGGAACAACTAGGTGTTGAGGAAGGGGAAGTGGTACCTTCAGCAAGCTTTGTTGATGACCTGGGCGCCGATTCTCTGGATTTGGTGGAACTGATAATGGCGCTGGAAGAGGGGTTTAGCAATCCATCCCAGAAAGTTGAAATACCGGATGAGGATGCTGAGAAGATAGTAACTGTCCAGGATGCTGTTGATTATATTAAAGACCTGGGCATTGGGGATGATTAGGTAGAGCAGTCAATGTGATTAAGGCAATATTCTTTGACTGGTTTAACACTCTAGCCTGCTATGAACCTCCTCGTGAGGAGTTACACAGTCGAGCTTTGAGGGGATTTGGTATTGAGGTATCACCCGGGGGAATTCTGCCCGGTGTGCTGGCGGCTGATAGTTATTTCTTTGAGGAAAATGCCAACTCACCAGTGG
>CAZQZA010000025.1:0-13115 GCA_964597725.1 uncultured Dehalococcoidales bacterium
CCTCATACCCTGGAACAAGCCTCTTGTAGGAATTCACCCACTGACAGGTGGTGGCGGTTATCTCCGGTGCATGCTTCATCAAGCCAGCGACAAAATGCCGAGCCAACTGGGAGAGGTGGTAGGGGTCTTTCTCATCAAAGAAGGCGTTCCTCTCACCCTTAAACAGCGACTGGTGGACGTGCATGCCACTGCCATTTATACCAAAGGCCGGCTTGGGCATAAAGGTAGCGTAGATACCTTGTGACAAAGCTGTCTGTTTTACCACTGCCTTATAGGTCATCACCTTGTCAGCCATGGTGAGTGCATCGGTATATTTCATATCAACCTCATGTTGGCTGAAGGCTACCTCATGGTGGCTGGTCTCCACCTCAATTCCCATCTCCTCCAAGGTGAGCACCGTCTCCCGGCGGAGGTTATTAGCTAGGTCCAGGGTCATATCAAAATATCCGCCCCGGTCGAGGAACTCTGTTCCCTCAGAGTTCTTAAAGTAGAAGTATTCCAGCTCCGGTCCAACATAGTAGGTAAACCCCTTTTCGGCAGCCTTTCTGAGGTTTCGCTGGAGGACATATCGAGGGTCACCTTCAAATGGCTCACCGCCAGGCCGGAGGATGTCGCAAAACATTTGAGCTACGGCGTTCTCTCGAGGCATCCAGGGGAGTATGCAGAAGGTAGTGGGGTCAGGTAGAGCTATCATATCGCTCTCTTCTATGCGCATGAATCCCTCCACAGAAGAACCATCGAACCCCATTCCCCCTTCCAAGATATCCTCCAGTCTACTTGTGTTAATGGTGAAGCTTTTCAGAAAGCCCAGAATATCGGTAAACCAAAGCCGTATAAAGCTGACTCTCTCCTCTTTCACTCTTGCCAGGACTTGTTCCTTAGCTGTCTCTAGCTTTTGGTTCATTTTTCACCCCTACGTTTATTTCTTTGACCGAAAGTGGCTAATGTAAATCAGGTCGAGTCGCCAAGAAACTTAACCACCGCCTGGTTATTAGTTTGCATACAGTCTACGACGAAAGTAAACCTTCGTCAAGAGTGGGGAGGCATCCTCCGTTGTCTATTGGTAATTTGACTGCCAATATTGTACTATATAGGTCAGCAAACGGTTATCGATGTTGAGGCTACAGGTGCCAGGGTTTGAAGAACAAGAGAGCGTGGAGAAAAGCCATCACCATTCCGAAGGCCTTTAACTAGGTTTCACAACCCTTGGGAGATTCTCAGTGGGCGCGGTTCAGAAAATTCTACGTTTACAGGAGGCAAAAGTGGAATTCGTGAAGGTTATACCCTGTTTGGATGTCAAGGATGGTCGGGTGGTCAAGGGGGTAAAATTCGTCAACCTAAAGGATGCTTGCGACCCGGTTGAGGCCGCTGAGGCTTATTCCAGTGAAGGGGCGGATGAGGTTGTCTTTCTTGATATCGCAGCGTCTCTTGAGGGGCGGAAAACTAGGTTGGAGTGGGTCAAAAAGGTGTGTGAAAAGGTCGGCGTCCCCTTTGCCGTAGGGGGTGGGATAAGTAACCTGGACGACATGAAGGCCCTTTTTGACCTCGGCGTGGACAAGGTCTCGATAAATACTGTGGCAGTGAAAAACCCGGAGCTGGTCAAGGAAGCTTCACAGAAGTTCGGTAAGAAAAGATTGGTGGTAGCTATTGATGGGAGAAAGAACCCAGTCAAAAGCGGGCTTCCAAGACTAGAGGTGGTGATCAAAGGCGGGACGGAAGGAACGGGGCTCGACTTGGTAAAGTGGGCAAAAAGAGTGGAGGAACTGGGGGCAGGGGAGATTTTGCTCACCAGTAAGGACACTGATGGAACAAAGGAAGGTTATGACTTGGAGATGACCGGGGCAGTAGCTGAGGCGGTAAATATTCCGGTTACTGCCTCCGGTGGAGCGGGGGAACTGAAACACTTTTATGAAGCTGTAACCATCGGCAAGGCCTCGGCTGTCCTCGCTGCCTCGGTTTTCCACTTCGGTGAAATCTCCATTCAGGAAGTAAAGAAGTACCTACAGGGCAAAGGAATCCCGGTAAAGATATAAAGAGGAGTTCTGGAAGGGGGAAAATGCCGGCAGAACGTATTGAAGCCTTTGGTTACAGGTTGGCTGAGGCACTTAGGGAGCAGAACGCTGATTATATAGAGGCTCATCTTGAGGAGAGCCAGTCAAGCCACATTACTTACCGGGGGAGAGAGCTAGAATCTATTGACAGAGCTACTGCCATTGGTGGGAATGTACGAGCTCTGGTAAAAGGTGGCTGGGGCTTTGTTAGCTTCAACAGCCTTGACGCGCTAAAGAATAGTGTTGAGCTGGCGGTAAAACAAGCGCGACTAGTGGGTAATCAAGAAAGTCAGCTGGCTCAAATAGAGCCAGTGGTTGATGTAGTGCCGGCCGAAATAGATAAAAATCCGGTGGCTATCCCTTTAGCGGAGAAGAAGCAGCTACTGGATGAATACAACGATATTATCTGGCGCACCCCGAGGATACAGACCTCAGTTATTGGCTATGGTGATAATCATAAGAAAGTCATCTTTGCTAACTCATCGGGTAGCTATATTGAGCAGGAAAAGACAGGGATTACCCTGCGCTTGACTGCGGTAGCAGCTGAGGGTGGTGAGGTGCAGCAGGTAGGGTTAAGTGTGGGTAGCAGTGGTGATTTCGCCCAAATACGAAGTCTCCACAAACAGGTAGAACGGATGGCAAAACATGCCGTGGAGCTACTATCAGCGCCTCAGGTAAAAGGTGGGGAGTATACTGTAGTCTTAGACCCGGTATTGGCTGGTGTCTTTGTCCATGAAGCCTTTGGGCACCTATCCGAGGCTGACTTCATTTATGAAAATGACCGTATGCGTGAGATTATGGTTCTGGGCAGAAGATTTGGCAGTGCCGAGCTTAACATTGTTGATAGTGCCGCCATGCCCGGACTGCGCGGCAGCTATAGATATGATGATGAGGGAGTGCCAGCAAGTAAGACCTACCTAATCCGTGATGGTATATTAGTTGGTCGGCTTCATTCCAGAGAAACTGCCGCCAAGATGAAAGAAAAACCTACGGGTAATGCCAGGGCCCTTGACTATCACTACCCCCCTATTGTCCGTATGACCAACACCTACATTGAGCCAGGGTCAGCCTCCCTTGATGACATAATCGGTGACATTAAGGAAGGGGTGTACGCCAAGAACTGGTATGGCGGCACTACTAGTATGGAGATGTTCACCTTCTCGGCTGGTGAAGCCTATATGATTCGACATGGTAAACTTGCCGAGCCACTGCGACCGGTAGTGCTTAGCGGCAATCTGTTTACCACCCTGATGAACATAGACGCCATTGGTAACGATTTGGAGATGAATCAGGGTGGTGGTTGTGGCAAGGGGGAGCAGATGCCCCTGCCAGTGTCAAACGGTAGCCCGCATATCAGAATTCGTAAGTGTCTTGTCGGAGGCGCTTGAATGGAAGATATCTTGGCTCAAGCTAAAAAGGTAGCCGAGGAAGCCGAGGTCTTTATGCTCTCCTCGGAGGAGGCACCGGTTCAATTTGAGGCTAATCGGCTGAAACATATTCAAAGCAAGCAAAGCTGTAGTGTAGCGCTGCGCATTATCAAGGGTGGTAAGGTAGGTTATGCCTCAGCTACGGGGCTGGATGACAGCCAAGACCTGGTTAGTATGGCGGTGGAAACAGCCCAGTTTGGTATGCCCGCCAGGTTTGATTTTCCTCCTGCTGCTTCCTACCCTCGAATTGAGGTCTTTGACCCTGATGTGGGATCTGTACCTATAGAAAAGATGATTGAGCTTGGTGAGGAACTAGTAGCTCAGGTTACTCACTATACCCCAGATATTGTCTGTGAGGCCGGGGTAACCAAGGCTATAGTCTCAGTCCATATCATAAATTCTCGGGGTGGGCAGACAAATTATCGAAAGAGCGTTTTTGGTCTGGGTATTGAGGGAACTTTGATTCGTGGCACGGACATGCTCTTTGTCGGTGAGAGCCAAAGCTCGTGTCACCCCCTACTTGAGACTAAGGCAGTAGTCGAGGTGGTGCTCCAGCAGCTTGAGTTAGCCAAAGACCAGGCCTCGGCGCCAAACCGACAATTGCCGGTAGTGTTTACCCCACGTGGGGTGGCTAGTGCCCTAATCTCACCCTTGATGGCGGCTTTTAATGGCAAGATAGTTCTGGAAGGAGCATCACCTATAGGTAATAGACTTGGTGAGCTGGTTTTTGATAAAAAGTTATCGCTGTGGGATGACCCTACTATAGCCTATCGTCCGGGAAGCCGTCCCGGCGATGATGAGGGCGTACCCAGTCAATGCACTCCCCTAATTGAGCAAGGAAAGGTAGCCAACTTCCTTTACGACCTGCAAACCGCTGCCCTGGCCCATACCCGCAGCACCGGTAACGGCAAGAGGGGTGGCAGTGGGCTACCGTCTCCATCACCCAGCGCCTTTGTCATTGCTACGGGTGATACTACCTTTGAGGAGATGGTTCGGGATATGAAGGAAGGGTTGGTTATCGAGCAGCTTATGGGTGCGGCACAGGGCAACATTCTAGGTGGCGATTTCAGCGGCAATGTCCTTTTAGGTTATAAAGTGGAAAGTGGTAAAATAGTAGGTAGGGTTAAGGATACCATGGTCTCAGGGAATATCTACCAGGTTCTCAAACAGATTACCGCTATCGGTAACGATGCCAGGTGGGTAGGCAGCTTTCTTAAAACGCCACACCTCTACTGCCCCAGCCTGTCAGTAGTGAGTAAATAGGCGTATATCAAGCAGTTATACGCACTCTGCTTGATATACATAAGGAGGTCTGAAATGGAAACAAAGCAAGAACCTTGGCCACTTCTGACATTCAAAGAATATGAGAAAGACATCGATCCAAATCCGATATATCAGCGAAGTGAAGTTTGGAAACCCGAACAAAAACAACTTCTAATTGACAGCGTCTTACGGCAAATCGATGTTCCAAAATTGTATCTAAGGAAATTTCCTCCTTCCAGTCGATTCAAATATGAGATTATTGATGGACAGCAACGCATGCGTACTTTTTGGGATTTTCTTAATGACGGCTTCTCTCTTGACGGGGAGAGTGATGACATTCTTCTTGATGGCCAATTGTATGAAATTGCTGGCAAGAAGTACAGCGAGCTTGATTCCACACTCAAAATCGAGCGAATCCACAAGTATACACTCAATGTCGTTATTATATATGACGCTATGGAAGATGAAATAGCGGATTTATTCTTTAGGTTAAATCACGGTACCCCGCTTAGTCCCGCTGAAGTAAGAAATTCAATGCGAGGTGAAATGACTGGTTTCGTTCGTGAACTTGCCAAACATGAATTCTTTCGCAAGTGTAGTTTCGCAAATAGAAGAAAGGCTTTCGACCAAGTCGCCGCACAAATAGTATGCCTTGAAATCAATGGTGGCATACACGATACAAGAGATAAGGTTTTATCTAAAATGTATGCTGATCATGCTTCTGACCTATCAGAAAGTTTGAAAACAAGAGTTAATGCGAACTTTAACATCTTGAACGAAGTATTCCCAGAAAAGACAAGACTTCTTAATAGGGCATCTGTCATCAATAATTATCTTTTGATTTCTTACCTAGCAAAGCATAGTAGAATAAAGGAAGCGATACCCCAAATAAGAGAATGGTACATGAGAACGGAACCAATACGAAGGAAGATGGCCGAATATGATATAGCAATGACTAGATCGGCCAATAGTTGGAGCTCTATCGATACTAGATTTCGGATACTCTTGCTAGATTTTACAAAGGAATACCAAACCTTTGGTTTAGTTCAACTTGATGAAAGACGTGTATTTTTAGAGGAACAAAAGATAGAAATCTATCATCGTGACCAAGGTATATGTAAAGCCTGTGCAAAACCTGTGTCCGAGTATAATTGGCACGCAGATCATATTATCCCATGGGTCAAGGGTGGACGTACCGATGTAGAGAATGGGCAGGTTCTTTGTGTAAAATGCAACATTAAAAAGCGTGCTAGGCTTTGGTGAGATCAAAGTCAAAATGCAGAGTGCACATAACGGGGGATACAGGGGGTGAGGTAGATAAGCAATACCAGTAAGAGACCGTTTAGTAACTCAAACTGTCATTGCGAGCGAAGCGAAGCAATCTCACTATTACTTTCAAAGATTGCTTCGGCACTTCGTGCCTCGCAATGACAACTAAACAGCCTCAGTGACAAGAAGAGGTATAGTTGATAATGAAAGACTTAATTAAACTCCGTGCCCGACCAAAACTTAATTCTCCCGTTATGTTAGCTGCCTGGCCCGGCATCGGTAATGTCGCCCTTATAGTAGCTACATATCTGTTACGAAAGCTGAACTTCAAGGAACTGGGAGAAGTTGAGGCTGCCTATTTCTTCGACCCTATTGGGATAATAGTCAAGGACAATGTGGTCGAGGCACCGCAGTTCCCACAGAGCCAGTTCTACTACTGGAAAAACAAGGGCGAGGGAAGTGATATAATATTGTTCATCGGTGAGGACCAGCCGTCCACCAAAGGATATGAACTGGCTAACTGTGTCCTTGACCTGGCACTAAGGTTTGAGGTTAAAAGAATATATACCTGCGCGGCGGCTCTGACCCGTATCCACCATACCGAGCAGCCCAGCGTCTGGGGAGTAGCCACCAGTCAGCAGTTGACAGAGGATTTGAAAAGATACAACCTAGTACAGCGGGGTAACCTTCAGATTGCGGGGCTGAATGGGTTGCTTTTGGGTGTAACCAAAGAGAGGGATATCGAGGGTGTCTGCTTACTGGGCGAAGTACCGGTATATGCCACCCGTATACAAAACCCAATGGCGGCGCTGGCGGTGCTTAAAGTTCTGACCACAATGTTAGACCTTAAAGTTGATATGGATGAGCTGGCACAGGTGGCCGTAGAGACTAAAGAGAGGATGAAGCAGGTAGCGGCTGAGGCTATGGGGGAATATATAGAGTATTTTACTACGCCCATCTGGGAACACGGGGAAGAGGAAGAAGAAGAAGAAGAAGAATAGAAGCGGGAGCCTAATATGTCGTTACCCATTGAGAAGATTATCGCTGACCTAGTTAACATTGAGCAGCCACTACGCAGTTCCAGGCTGGTTGACCTATCAAACCTAAGCTCGGAAGAACTGGAGCTTTTGGAACAGGTATGGGCCAGCATTGAACCAACACGGCAACGACAGATTATATATCGACTGGTTGAGTTAGCTGAGGACAACCTTGAGCTTGACTTTGATAGTATCTTCAGGAATTGCCTGAAAGACCAGGATGCTGAGGTCAGGGGCAAAGCGGTTGAAGGGCTATGGGAAAGTGAGGACGCCTCTCTAATTAGCCCATTTATTAATCTACTGGAGCAGGATAGCTCGGTAAACGTTCAGGTAGCGGCCGCTACCGCATTGGGCAAGTTCGCCATGCTAGCTGAACTTAATAAACTGCGCTCCTGTCACACAGCCAAGATATGCCAGGCTTTACTTGGTGTGTTTAGTGATGAAAACAGGGATATCGAAGTCAGGCGTCGGACACTAGAGGCAGCAGCCCCATTGAATCTCCCCCAGATAAAGAAAACCATCAGAGAAGCCTATGACAGTTATAACCGCAAACTTAAGATTAGCGCTATTTACGCCATGGGTAGGAACTGCCACCGTTCTTGGTTACCTGTACTGTTAGAGGAGCTATCCAGTGTTGATACTGAAATACGCTACGAAGCTGCCGGAGCCTGCGGTGAGCTGGGGGAAGAAGAAGCGGTTCCTTATCTCATGAAGCTTATTGGTGACCCAGACGTTGATGTTCAGGCAACGGCTCTACAGGCGCTGGGCAAGATAGGCGGGAGCGAGGCCAAAAAGTGCTTACAGCAGTGCCTGAATAATCCTGGGGAAGTAATACGCCAGGCAGCGGAGCAAGCTCTAGATGAGCTAGAGGCGGAGGAACGTCTATTCACTTTCAGAATTTGACCTCTGGGAGGTATGATTATCGGCAGTAAGGTTATACTTCGTGTCAAGAGATTAAATGATGCCCGAGATGACTATACTTGGCAAACAGACCCGGAGCTAGCTCGGCTTGATGCTACACCATTACTGACTATATCCTTTTCCCAGTATCTATCAGATTATGCCAGTGAGCTACATTACCCTCCCCTGACCAGGTGTCGGTTCGCTATAGAAACTCTAGATGGCAAACACATTGGTAACTGCACGTATTATGGCATTAATGAGGCTAAGGGTGAAGCCGAGTTGGGTATTATTATTGGCAATCGTAGCTGCTGGGGTAAGGGCTATGGTGCTGATGCCGTAATCACTCTTTTGGGCTATATTTTCCGCCGCACCAACCTCAAGCGAATCTACCTGAAGACCCTTGACTCAAACATCCGGGCACAGAAATGCTTCCAGAAATGCGGGTTTACCCTGTATAGGCACCTGGTTAGAGATGGATTTAGTTTTGTGCTTATGGAGATACACCGTAAGCAGTGGGAGGAGTGCCAACCGGAGCGTCCCTGGACGGTACAATGACAACAGCCCTACCTGGTACTGTCTTCTCCCCTTTTGGATTCTCAACCCAGATGTCACATTCTACATAGTGCTTGTCATCTTCGACGTACTTCTTGGTTACCTTTCCCCGGCAGGTAAGAGCTTCACCCGGAAAGTTCATACCTCTATAATTGCAACTAAAGCTATGAACCACACCCTGTTCCCCTATCCAGTCAGTTATTAGCTGACCCAGGAAACAGCCTGCCAAGGCACCATGGACAATGACACTAGGTAGCCCTTGGCTCTGAGCGAAGTCCTTATCATAATGGATGGGATTATAATCGCTAGATGCCCCCGCCCACATTACCAACTGACGAGTGGTTGGTTGCTTAACTAAAGGAGTGATTTCATCACCGACGGCTACATCTTCGTAATAGAGTTGCTCAGGCATACTTTGCCCCTTCAGTTTGGTATAGAACAAGTAGTTGATGGCACTTAGCCACTGGTTCTTCTCTCTGATTTTCATAGCTCATGTCAAAGGTCACGAACACCATCTTACCAAGCTTATTACCTTCACGCTCACGTACATTAGCAATTTTACCGCTAACAGTTATGGTATCCCCCGGTCTAACCGGCTGATAGTATTCAACTTCAGTGCCACCGTGAAGTCTACCGATGCCAGGCATCAAGGTGGTCATCTTCTGCTGAATCTGCTCAAAGCCTATGGTCAAAATAAAGGTTGGGGGAGCAATGATACCACCATACCAGCTCTTACTGGCATATTCCTCATCCTGCCACAGGGGATTTTGGTCATCTATAGCCTGAGCAAACCGCCAAATCATTCCCTTCTCAATCTCATATATACCAAGCTCCCACGCCACCCCAATTTCACCCCGTAGCTTCTCTATGTCCGATAGGCTCTCAGTCATTGGCACCACCTATATTATCCTTGGTAGATTTAACCAGTGGAAAACAGAATTAAGGAAGTTTACTGTGATTTTATTAGGCGTGTCAAGGAAATAAAGTATCTGTCTCTTTGGCAAAGCTGACTAGAGCCAAGCGTCATAAAATATGGTATTATGATAACATTATTGGAAAGGGGGTAAAGCGAGGGGTGAAGGATGACCTGGCGATACAGACCTTTAACCTGACCAAGATATTTAATAGGCTGGTGGCGGTAGATGGTATTGAGCTGAGTATCAAAAGAGGAGAGCTATTTGCTCTTCTTGGCCCTAATGGCGCTGGCAAAACTACTACCATCAATATGCTGTGCTGCCTACTTAAACCAACTGGCGGCACGGCTACCGTTATGGGCTACGATATTAACCAGCACCCATTTAAGGTTAAAGAAATCATAGGGGTATCGCCTCAGGAAACGATTATCTCCGAGCACCTTAGCTGCTGGGAAAATTTAGCCCTAATAGGCCGGATTCATGGTATAAATGCCAAGGAGTTAAGAGTCAGGTCACAGCAGCTACTGGAGACGATGGGTCTTGCTGACAGGGCTAAAGGCCAGGTGAGAAAATTCTCCGGCGGTATGAAGAGAAGGCTTAACACAATGATGGCACTGATTCATAACCCGCAGATTCTATTCCTGGATGAACCTACTCTTGGCCTTGACCCTCAAGCCAGGAGAGCAATCTGGGAATATATTATCCAGTTAAAGGGTGAAAAGACTATCCTGCTCACTACTCACTATATGGATGAGGCGGACTTCCTCGCTGACCAGATAGGCATTATGGATGAGGGTAAGATTGTTGCTTTAGGCACCAGCACCGAACTTAAAATAAGTATCCTGGAAAAGCATACTATGATTATTTACGCCTGGAACCTTACCCAGAAGGTCATAAATGAAATGAAAGGTCGCTATGAAGAGGTAGAAGTAATTGATGGCACTATAAGGATTAGTGATAAGCAGCTCGATTTCAAGGAAATCGTTGACCGCCTGCACTCATCCGGGGCTATGGTCCGCTCCGCTTATATCCAGGAGCCAACCTTGGATGATGTTTTTCTCCACGTAACCGGAAAGGAATTAAGGGAATGAGAGTCTGGGAGTTTTGCCGGAGGAATCTCAAGGAGACCTACCGAGACCCGCTGGCGCTGGGTTTCCTTCTGGGTTTTCCCTTGCTGTTCATGTTGCTTTTTGGGGCTATCTTTAGCGGCGACACCACTCCAAATTACCCCATTGGTGTGATAGATAAGGACGGTACTCCGGTATCGCAAGCCTTTGTTGATGAAGCACTGGCAGAGGTGCCAGTACTGGAAGTCGCTACCTATGAAAACGCCGCCAGTGCTATGGAAGACCTCAAGCTGGGCAACATCAGTGCTTATATTATCATCCCTCATGGTTTTGGCGAACAGATATCCCGAAGCTGGCAGGACGAAGAAGCCAATATCACTTTAGAGATAACCTATGATGAAAGCGACTTTATGGCGACGGGACAAATAATTTCCACAATTAATGCTGTTACCCGTTCTTTCGCCCATATTGAGGTACCGATAACCATTAATGCCAATCCTATACACATAGAAACCGAGATAACCTATATTGATTTCATAGCCCCAGGGATAATAATCTTTGGTCTCTTGATACTAATACCGACCTCAGCCCGCATAATAGTGCACGATAAGGAAAAGGGATTCCTGTCTCGCCTGCTGACTACTCCGCTCAGACCGGTGGAATTTATATCGGGGTATTCCCTGTGTTTGGTTGTCGTCGCCATTGCCCAGATAATAATCTTTATCCTGGTAGGCTGGCTGCTCGGCATGGATATCGTCGGCAGTATCGGGCTGGCATTCCTTGTCTTCCTGCTCACCGCGTTGTGCAGTATCGGCATCGGTATGGTGGTCGCCGCACTCTCCAAAACTGAGAACCAGGCTGAGCCTCTTTGCTGGATTTTTGCTATGCCCCTGGCGATGCTCTCCGGGTGCTGGTTTTCCGTAGAGATGCTGCCCTCATATCTTAGAAATGTTGCCTATGCCTTCCCCTATGCCCACGCCATTGATGCCTCCAAGGCGGTTATCACCCGCGGTGTTGGCATGGAGGTGGTCAGTAGTGATGTGCTATTTCTGGCCGGTTGGGCAGTGGGCGTCTTTGCCATCGGCGTCATTCTATTCAGGAGGAGTATGCGAAGCTAAATGCCGACAAAAACTATCGAATGGCTCGGTAACCGGGTCAAAATCCTTGACCAGACAAAGCTCCCTCATGAAGAGGTCTATCTGGAACTAGAGCATTATCAGGATATAGTCTCAGCCATCGTGGAAATGAAAGTCAGGGGGGCACCAGCTATAGGGATACTGGGGGCTTATGGGGTAGCTCTAGGTGCCCTAAAAATTGAAAATATGGCTAGGGACGAATTTCTGGATGAACTACAAGTTATCACTCAGACACTGTTGGCTACCAGACCCACGGCTAAAAACCTGTTCCGAGCTATTGACCGTATGCAACAGGTAGCCCAGGCTGGTAGGGATGTAGAGCAGGTTAAACAGGCGCTCATTGAAGAGGCAGTCAAAATACACACTGAAGAGGCGGAGGCAACCAGAAGCCTAAGTCAACTTGGTGCTGAGTTAATTCAGGATGGCTTTACCATCTTGACTCATTGCAATACCGGGGCTTTAGCCACCGCTGGTTATGGTACGGCGCTGGGGATAATTAAGCAGGCAAATGAGCAAGGTAAAAATATAAAAGTCCTGGCTACTGAGACTCGTCCCCTGCTCCAGGGGGCACGGCTTACTGCCTGGGAACTAAAGAAAGCAGATATTCCGGTTACCCTCATCACCGACTCTATGGCGGGCTATTTTATGAAGCAAGGAAAGGTTGACTGTGTTATTGTTGGTGCCGACCGCATTGCTGCCGATGGGGATACCGCCAACAAGATTGGCACCTACAGCCTGGCAGTGCTGGCTAAGGAGAATGGTATCCCCTTCTATGTGGCTGCTCCCACTACCACCATTGATTTGTCTCTGGCTTCCGGGGATGAAATTCCGATAGAGCAGCGAAGCCCGACCGAGGTAACCCATATTCAGGGAGTTAGCCTTGCCCCGGAAGGTACTCAGGTGGCTAATCCCGCCTTTGATGTTACCCCCCACCGCTACATAACCGCCATTATTACCGAAAGGGGAGTAATTAAAGAACCATATATAGAGGGGCTAAAGGCTACTCACGATAGCTAAAAGAAAGAGCGGATAGAATCAAATTCACCTGGCATTAGCCCGAGCACTAGCGGGAATTGGCTCAATAGAGCCGCTAGGCTGGAATTAGTAATAACTTCCCCGGCACCGAAAAACTTGACCCAGAGAGCTAAAAGGGTGCCGCAAAGTATAACCCCCAGCATCAGTCCAAAGACGGCGCCGCCAATCCGGTTGACCCAGCCCAGCATTATTACCGAGGCAATCCATTTCAGAACCATGGCGAGCACCCCGGCAATTATCATTACCCCAATCATGATAATGGCGAAGGCAGCAACCTTAGCCAAAGCAGCTTGCGGGATAAAACTTAATTGCTCGGAGAGAGGAATATAAAAGAACCTGGCCAGGACTACGCCAACTATTAGCCCGGCCAGGGATAAAACAGCCTTTATCAGGCCGATTTTTAGACCAACGAAGGTAGTTATCGCTATACCTACAATAATGACAATATCAAGCCAGTTCAT
>CAZQZA010000026.1:0-13046 GCA_964597725.1 uncultured Dehalococcoidales bacterium
CTATCCAAATTACTTAGGCATAAAATAGGCTTTGGTTATACTTAAAATGCATTTCTGCTGTATTTCAGCGCATCAGAACTTACTTTGCTTGCTGCTGCTTGGGCAGGTAAGTGCTAAAAGAGGATATAATGGTTAGGATGTATTTTAATGGATTGAATTTTTTAGCTTTTTGTTTAATCCGCAGGTGATGATGCCATTGCTCTACTCTGGTCAAGGTTGAGAATGCTTGGCAACATTTTCCAAGCCATCGTATGCATTTTGCCTCAAGGTTCGTAGATACTTTTCAAGCAGAGCAGCATCACCTTCATCAATTGACAACATCACCTGGTCAACAATCTCTTTCGCCACTGGCGTAGCTCGGTTGAGAGTCGCCCGTCCCTTGTCTGTCAGGGTGATATTCACGAGTCTCTTGTTACTGCAATTACGCTCGGCTGTGACGAGTCCATCTTGCCTCATGCGCTTGATTAGCGCCGTGATATTGTGCCGCTCTGTCTGTGTCCACTCGGCTATCTCGGAGGGTAGCATGACCCTATTATTGCTGGCTAGGGCTCGCAGCGCTATTAACTTGATTATCGAGAGATGTGCTTTTCTGTACAAATGAGCGTCGGCATACTTCAGTACCGACCGTGCAGTCTGCACGAATAGTATAAAGGTTCTCAGAACAGCGTCCTCATGGTCTACATCTATTGTCAATCTGCCTACCTCCTGGTGACTCTTGTAACTGGCCTTAGTCGGATATCCAAGAGAATAGCATATGGCAATTCTAAGGTTGCTGTCAAGGGTATCGAATGGTCAATGGTCTCTCTATTTATGGTATTGACAATTCATATACGAAGTGTTACAGTCTCACAATAGAGGATATTATGCATATATGAACTATTGGCTTCTAATCTGAGAAACCTCAAGATAAGTCAGGCAAATTCGCTGAAATGGCTGAGAGAGCGGCATGGGCTTTTGAGTCCTTCGGCTTTATTAAGGCAGTTGGGGGGTGATTGTTGAACGGCGTCTGTTACTTTGACCAGAAGTGGCTCAGGAAGGCCAAGGAGATTTCGAGAGTAAGCGGGGAGATGAAGAACAGGGATTAATATTGACAAAGTGGAAATACTAAGGAGGGAGACTATAGGGTCTTAATAACCACTACCAGAAAAGAAGTGCAAGAAGTGTGGGCACGAGTGGGTACCAAGGGTACTTGAGCCTTTGAGGTGCCCAAAGTGCTTGATGTATGATTGGGAGAAGAAGTAGGGAGGAGGGTGCAAGGAGGTGAGAAGATGAAGTAGATAAGGGTATCCAGGATGACCAAATTTTAGAAAGGAGTATTAGGATGACGAGAAAAAGAATACTAGTGCTGCTAGGCAGTGTTTGTCTAGCCCTGATGTTGGTGGTGATGGCCTGTGCTGCACCTACACCTACACCAACTCCAGCTCCAACACCGACACCTAGCCCTCCACCTGAAGCAGAGATAGTTAGGTGGACAATGCAAATGGAACTCCCCGCAGCTTGCCTGGCTGGGGAACGCATAAAGGCCCGTGTTGACAGAATAATGGAAGTATCCGGGGGCAGACTTGACATTGATCTACACTACCCTGGTGAGATAGTCCCGGGATACAGCGAGTATAAAGCTGTCAAAGAGGGCGTGCTTGATATAGGATACGGAGGCAGTTATCAATGGATGGGTGACCTTGGGATTAAGGTAGTTCTGTTAGGCGGCACAGGCTTTCCCGGTGGTCCCACCCCCGGCCAAAACTTGGCATGGTTTTATATAGGGGATGGGTTGAAACTCGCTAACGAAGTGCTGGGGGACTGGGGCAAGGTTATTTCCCTCAGCGTAGGGTCAACAGAGCTTTTTTGCCATTCCAATGTCAAGTTAGAAACAGCGGACGCCTTTAAGGGTGTAAAATTCCGCACCATGGGACCATGGGGAGAAATTCTGACAACCTATTATGGGGCTAGTGTGGTAACCATTACTGGAGGTGAGATTTACGAAGCCGCTGATAGAGGCGTCATTGATGCCTTTGAATACTGTCCCGCTTCCATCAACTGGCCAATGGGATTCCATGAGGTAACCAAGTATATTGGTATTCCCGGTATTCATTCGCCGGGTGCCGGCAGCTTGGTAATTGTAAACAATGCATCTTGGGATGCGCTTCCCGATGACCTGAAGGGGCTGCTAGCGGACGAATTCATGACCACTGGCTACCAGGACCTTAACCTCTATGAGTATGAAGATTCCGTGGCTATACAGAAGTACAAGGAGTATGGCATTGAGTTCTTTACCCTCAGTGACGAGTTCCAGCAAGACATTACCGCCAAAAGTAAAGAGTTCTTCATGAAGGAGTATGAAAAAGACCCCGTGTTCAAGAAGCTATGGGATAATCTAGAGGAATTCATTTCCACTTATAGAGAACAAGATGTGGTTAACCCGCAGTTCAGCGTATTCGGGTGACCTGCTAAAGGTCAAGACCTAAAGGTTAAGGCAGCTCCAGTCGAATAACGGAGCTGCCTTAACCTCTCTAGCTAGCCGTAAGAGGAAAACGGTGAACAAGCTTACAAAGAGGTCCAGATGAAGGTTATAAAGAATTTGTACTATGGCATGGGTTTGATAAGTGGGTGGTCAGCAAGCGTAGCCAGGTGGGCTATCCCTATGCTGATAATCGTCGTCACTTATGAAGTAGTGGCGAGATACCTTTTTAATGCCCCTACCATCTGGGTATTTGATATAAGCTCTATGCTCTACGCTACTGTTGTCGCGTTGGGCTTCGCTTATGTGTGCTATCATCGTGCTAACGTGAGAGTTGACGTAATATACAACAGATTTCCGGCTAAGGTAAAACTGATAATAGACGTAGTCTTTACCCTTACTTTCTTCTTCCCCGTATGTTTTGTGCTTGCCTCTACATTTATTCAGGATGCTTGGTATGCATACCGGATTAGTGAGATAAGCATAACAGCATGCTTTTATCCGCTGACATGGCCGTATAAGACCTTGGTTGCACTAGGGTTTGTCCTTTTGTTCCTTCAGGGGATGGCCATTTTCCTACAGGATGTAATAGTTCTGGGCAAGGGTGGTGAAGAGCCATGGTAGAAATGAGCCCTGAGCTAGTCGTTATTGTAATGTTTGGTGGGTGCGTCATTGGCATCCTCCTTGGGTACCCTCTTAGCATAGTTCTTGGTGGCATAGCTCTACTTCTTGGCTATGCTTGTATGGGTGCAGCGATACTCCCTATGTTCCAAATGGGGGTACTCGGACTCCTGAATACCCATGTCTTCATAGCAATCCCCCTGTTTATATTTATGGGACTAATGATAGAAAAGTCGGGGGCTGCTGAGAGGCTCTACCAGGGTCTTTATGTATGGTCTGCGGGGTTTAGGGGTGGGCTGGCAATAGCCACCATATTGATAGGGACTCTTTTGGCAGCTTGCATTGGCATAATCGCTGCCTCAGTAATCATGCTAGGGCTTGTCGCTCTTCCAAATATGCTTCAGCGGGGATACAACAAGGAGTTGGCTTGTGGTTCTATCTGTGCCGGCGGCACTTTAGGCATTCTCATACCGCCCAGCATTATGTTGCTTATTTACGGACCGATGTCAGGAATCTCGGTAGGGAAGCTGTTTATGGCAGCCATTATCCCCGGTCTTGTTCTCTCTGGATTGTATATTAGCTATATCATAATTCGTTGTTTGCTTCGTCCTAGCTTAGCACCACCGATACCAAAAGAAGAGAGAACGATGCCCTTACCGAAAAAGATAGACCTGCTGCTGAAGGGAGTACTGCCCCCGCTATTCTTAATATTGGCTGTGCTGGGAAGCATCTTCTTAGGTATAGCTACTCCAACTGAAGCTGCTGCCCTTGGTTGTGTAGCAGCAACGATACTAGCCATAGCTTACCGTCGCTTCAGCTGGCAAACCCTCAAAGAAACCTCGCTCCAGACACTGAAGGTCAACTGTATAGTGTTTTTCATTGCCATCGGTGCCATCATGTTCACTCACCTTTTCCTCAAGCTCAGAGGGGGTGAGTTTGTCAGTGACTTGATATTGGCTACTCCTGGTGGCAAATGGGGCTCTTTTGCTGTAATCATGTTCTTACTCTTCATCCTAGGGATGCTCGTTGATTGGCTAGGTATCATCTTCGTTATGGTTCCCTTGGTCACACCTATTGGTGTTACCCTGGGTTTTGACTCTTTGTGGTTTGCTATGATGATCTGCATTAACCTTCAGATGTCATTCATATCCCCGCCTTTTGCCTATGCCATCTTCTATCTGAAAAGTATAGTTAAACCCGAGTGGCAAGTAGAGACGTCACATATCATTCGAGGGGTAATTCCCTTTGTTGTATTGGTAATGGTCGGGCTTGGCCTATGTGTTGTTTTCCCTGAGCTAATCACATGGTTGCCACGCCAGATGATAAAATTCTGACTGAAATAGTAAGGAGGTAGTGGTGATGTATGCTGACCTTGTGTTATTAGGGGGTAATGTGATAACCATAGACCTCAAGAAGCCTCGAGCCGAAGCGGTTGCGATAAAAGGCGGCAGGTTTCTACAGGTTGGTAGCAATAAGGAAGTTAAGGAAGCAATAGGTGGGAGCACGAAGGTGAGAGACTTATGTGGGGTAACAGTGATACCAGGTTTCAATGATGCTCATTGTCACCCACTACTATTTGCCGCAGCTGTTAAGGATATTGACCTGGGTGAACCTTCAATTTGCTCCGTCAGGGATATTCTCAACTTAGTGGCCAAGCAAGCTGGGCGGCAGGAGCTGGGAACTTGGATAAAAGGCAAAGGCTACGACCAAAACCAGCTGAAGGAGGGGAGACATGTTACATGCTGGGAGTTGGATGAGGTAGCGCCTGATCACTTTGTGCGTCTAACACACTTCGGTCTCCACTCGAGTGTGGTTAATAGTAAAGTGTTGGCGTTAGCCGGTATCACTAAGGACACTATTGACCCCGAGGGCGGCAGGATTGAGAGGGATCCAAAAACTGGTGAGCCAACCGGCACGATATTAGAGATGCCAGCGATTGCTCTTATTGATAAGGTGATGCCTAAGACATTTTATGGAGACGTAATTGAGAACTTGGGGATTGTCAACCAGACTTTTCTGTCACAGGGTATAACTAGCTACTCGGATGCTGGCGTGGGACTACAGGCCGATTTGCCTCGTGTAATTGGGGCCTATCAGGAGGCAGTAGAGACGGGGGTCCTCAATGTCAGGTGCAACCTCGAGATGTGGCATGAGAGTTTCCTTGATTATAGTCGTATCGATGAGGAGATTGAAACCCTGGACGAAAGGCTGTTTAGATTCGGCATTCGATCGGGTTTGGGTGATGAAAGACTGCGTATTGGTCCGTTTAAGATCATCATGGATGGTGCTATATCCCTAGGAACGGCAGCAACCTATGAACCATACGGCGCTGAAAGTCAGTCTACTGGTGTACTAACTATGGAGCCTAGGGTGCTGAACAAACTTGTCTTGGCATTACACCAACGGGGATGGCAAATGTCAATTCATGCTATTGGGGATAGGGCGACCGGTGTTGTGCTTGATGCTTATGAAATTGCCTTGAAACTCACACCTCAGATAAAAAGGGACCACCGCCACCATATCGAGCATTGCTTCTTAATGAGTTTGCCGCAGATGATTAGAATGGAGCAGCTTGGTATTTTGTGTGTAACCCAACCTCAACTCATATTTGATGCTGGGGATGGTCATTCTAAGCAACTGGGCGAACAAAGGGCACAAAGAGCCTTCCGCTTTAGAACTATGTTAGATAATAATGTCTTTACTGTCTTCAGCTCTGATAGACCATGTTCCGGTGGTGTCCCTATGATAGGAATTCATACCGCAGTTAACCGACGGACAAAGAGTGGTCGAGACTACGGATTGGAGCAAGCTATGTCGCCTGAAGTAGCATTACGCTTATATACGATAAATGGTGCCTATGCTACCTTTGAAGAAGACATTAAAGGGACGATTGAAGTAGGTAAGTTAGCCGATCTAGTGCTTTTAGATGGAGATCCAACGAAGGTGGAACCGGAGCGGATTAAGGACATTTCGGTACTGGCAACTATGGTGGGCGGTAAGTTTGTCTACGAGGGGTAACAACTTTAGAGTGAGGAGCAGTAGTGGCGGGCTCTGCCAGGGGAAACTGGGGTGCCAGGGGCTTGTTTCTTCACCCACTGGCTTAAATAAAGCCTCCCCCCTCCCGTGAGGTGCCCTAGCCGTAATCGGGCAAGTG
The DNA here is from genome assembly GCA_964597725.1 of uncultured Dehalococcoidales bacterium. Lineage (GTDB taxonomy): Bacteria > Chloroflexota > Dehalococcoidia > Dehalococcoidales > JAUVZE01 > CAZNEL01. The sequence goes on from CAZQZA010000026.1 coordinate 6,234, forward strand.
GCATCCTGCCTTCTTTGGTTGTGGTTTTCAGTTGGCTGTGGGATGCTATGTCCAGTGTATAACTTAGGTCACGGAAGCTTGCATTGTAGTACTTCTTTTACTTACTTTAGGTTCTTTTGCTGATTACCTAACTCTAACTTTCTCATATTCTATTACTAGTCTTATTGTCAATTGTTGCATCCTATAAGGGGGAGGGGAAGATAATTTCTCTAGAGAGGCAAAGCCCCTCTAGGACTTCCCTAATTACTACTTTATAGTAATGAGAAAGAATAATAGATATTTAAGGAAAGAATGAAGGGCGAAGCCCCTTCAACAATAATCTTCCCCCTCTCCTTCTTAAGGAGAGGGGGATAAAGGGGGTGAGGTTGATAAACAATCTCTATAGACGGATGGCTAAGGGTAGGTTATAATAGCTAGATTGAAGATGGTAAAGACAATGCCAGCTCTTTATGTTGTGGCTACCCCTATTGGTAATCTAGAGGATATTTCCTTGCGTGCTGTCCGTATTCTGCGTGAGGTTAAGCTCATTGCCGCTGAAGATACCCGCAAGACAAAACGTCTACTTGATACCTATGATATTAAAACACCGATGACAAGTTATCATGAGTATAACAAATGGACTAAGCTAGAGCATATCTTAAACTGCCTTGATGACGGTGACGTGGCTCTCGTTTCTAATGCCGGGATGCCAGGTATGTCCGACCCCGGCTACGAACTAATTGTAGCTGCCGGCCAACGTGATATTCCAGTGGTTCCTATCCCCGGACCATCGGTTGTCATCACAGCCCTGGTTATCTCTGGGTTACCCACGGACAAGTTTATCTACCTGGGTTTTTTACCCCGTAAGTCCGGTGCCAGACAGCGTCTTCTTAAATCTGTAGTCAATGAAGAAGGGACTATCATAGTCTTAGAATCGCCTCACCGGTTATCGGTGGCACTAGATGATATGCTGCTTGTCCTGGGAGATAGAAAGGTAGCTATTTGTCGTGAGCTAACTAAGATTCATGAAGAAGTTTTCCGGGGAAGGATAAGCCAGGCTATTGAATACTTCACCCAACCAAGGGGAGAGTTTACTCTGGTTATCGAGGGCAAAAGGGAGGGGAACAGACCACAGTTAACCCCAGCTATTGAGCAGCAGTTACGCCATATGCGCCAGTCTGAGTTAACAGCTAAAGAGGCAGTAGCTAGAGTAGCTTTAGAAACAGGCCTATCAAAGAAAGAAATATATCAGGCTTGGCTCAGGTTATCTTGAAGTTTTGTACTTATCACGGGCAAAGGGGGCAACTCTAAGGAGAATAACCCTGATTTCAATGGTAAAGCTCATAATGCTGCCCAGATGGCTTAGAAAGGAGTCACAATGCGTCGTGGATGCGTATCTTTAGGGGTAGTCCAGTGTGATGATTGTCATCGCATTATACCATACCCTGAGCGCTATTTAATCGTTGAGCAGACAGAAGGTGATGCATTGCGTTTATGCATCGATTGCTGCCTCAAAAAGGGCTATGCCGACTATAAACAGGAAAAGGGGGAACGGGTGGTAACCTTCTTTGTTAAATAAGGGTTAGTCGTTGGGTTTGTGTTGTGGTAGAATATTAGGCAGTTTGTTAGACAAGGAAAAAAATTATATGGGTGAGAGAATTTTTATCGGGGTGGCCTGGCCTTATGCCAACAGCCCATTGCACTTAGGTCAAATTGCCGGTGCATATCTACCGCCGGACATTTTTGCCCGCTACCACCGCACCAAGGGTAACGAGGTATTAATGGTAACCGGTTCGGATATACACGGTACGCCAATAACTATCAGCGCAGAGCGTGAGGGCAAGACCCCAGCCCAAATAGCCGATAAGTACCACCAGCAGTTTCTAAAGGACTGGCAGCAGTTGGGCATCTCCTTTGATTTATATACTGCTACTGGTACTACCAATCATGCTGAGGTAGCACAGGACATCTTTCTCACTCTTTTCAATAAGGGCTATATCTATAAAAATACTGTTAAGCAAGCCTTCTGTGCCGCCTGCCAACGTTTCTTGCCCGACCGCTATATTGAGGGCACCTGCCCCCGCTGTGGCTACTCTGGTGCCCGGGGTGACCAGTGCGACCAGTGCGGCCAGCCGCTAAATCCAGTGGAGCTGATTGAGCCACGATGTGGCATCTGTGGTGCTACGCCTGAGTTTAAGGACTCGGAGCATTTCTTCCTCAAGCTTACTGCCTTCCAAGACAGGCTCTTATCCTGGGTTAGGGAGCAAAAGCACTGGCGGCCCAATGTGCTTAACTTTACTATGCGTTATCTTGAGGGAGGACTGAAAGATAGGGCTATCACCCGCGATATAGACTGGGGAGTCCCTATACCACTACCCGGCTATGAAAGCAAGCGTATCTATGTATGGTTTGAGGCCGTTGTTGGTTACCTCTCAGCCAGCAAGGAATGGGCTAAATCCACCGGCAATGCTGAAAAGTGGCGTGATTTCTGGCAGGACGAAAAGGTAAAGAGCTACTACTTTATTGGCAAGGATAATATCCCCTTCCACACCATTATCTGGCCAGCCATGTTGCTGGGCTACGGTGGGCTTAATCTGCCTTATGATATACCTGCCAATGAGTATTTAACTATTGAGGGCAGGAAACTTTCCAGCAGTCGTAACTGGGCAGTCTGGCTACCTGATTATATATCTCGCTATGCACCTGACCCGCTGCGTTATATGCTGTCTATAAACATGCCGGAAACAGGGGATACTGACTTTTCCTGGCATGAGTTCGTGCGCCGTAACAATGATGAGCTGGTGGCTACTTATGGTAACTTGGTTCACCGGGTGCTTACCTTTACCTACCGTAGCTTCGATGGTTGCGTACCAATGCCTGGGGAACTTGATAGCCGTAGCCAAGCACTAATTGAACAGGCCAAGGGCACCCTTGACACTATGGATAGGCTTCTCTATCAATGCCATTTTAGGGAGGCAATAAGGTCAGCTATGTCCTTAGCTCAAGAGACCAATCGCTACCTGGATGAGAAATCTCCGTGGAAAATAATAAAGCAAGATAGACAGGCTTCAGCCACTGCCTTATATATTGCTATCTCAGTCCTTTCCGCTCTTAGAACAGCACTCTATCCTTTCTTGCCCTTTAGCTCTCAGAAACTACATCAGCTTCTTGGTTTTGAGGGTAGTGTTGAAGGCGATGGCTGGCAGTTACATTTACCACAACCGGGACAAAGATTACTGCCCCCTGAGCCCCTATTCTCTAAATTAGACGAAGAGTTAGTAGCCGAAGAGACGGCGCGGCTAGGGCATGCCTATTGAGGAGGAAGGTCTTGCAGCTTAGTGACATTTATGCACCCATCCAGGAAGATTTGGATAAGGTAGGGAATGAGATAAGCTTAATTAGCCAGGTCAGTTTCTCTTGGTTGTCTAAGCTATTAGACCATAGCCTAAGTGGTGGTGGTAAAGGGATTCGCCCAGCACTTACCCTGCTATCAGGTAAATTTTACAACTATAATATTGATACTCTTTTGCCGATGGCAACAGCCGTCGAGGTTCTGCACGTGGCTACCCTGGTTCATGACGACGCTATTGATAAATCTGCGGTCCGTAGAGGCAAGCCAACACTGTATAAGGTGTGGGGCGAGGATAAAGCAGTGCTTCTAGGGGACTATTTATTTGCCAAAGCGGGGGAGCTTACCGCTACCACTCAAAATCTGCGCGCAATAAAGCTATTTGCTCAGACCCTCGGGACTATCTCTACGGGGGAGTTGGCCCAGGCCTTTAGTGCTTTTAATTTGGAACAAACAAACGAACAGTATATCCAGAGAATTGCTCACAAAACGGCTGCCCTCTTTATCCTAGCCACAGAGTCGGGCAGCGTCTTGAGCGAGGCGCCAGAGGCATCAATCAAGATTCTGAACGAGTATGGTTATAATTTGGGGATCGCCTTCCAAATCGTGGATGACGTCCTGGATTTTGTTGGCACTGAGGAGGAATTGGGCAAGCCAACCGGTTCAGACTTAGCCCAGGGCACCCTCACCTTACCAGCGATGCTTCTTTTGGAGCGCTTCCCAGAGGACAACCAAGTGAAAAAGATATTTCAGAATAGGGAGAAGAACAAGAATATTAAGCTGGCGATAGAACTAGTCTGTAATTCGTCAATTATTGAAGAATGCTACCGGATTGCCTCAGATTATTGTACCAAGGCTTGCCATAATCTTAATCTCCTGCCAGACAACGCCAGCCGTCAGGCGCTGATACAACTGGCAAATTATGTGGTAAGCCGAAAAAGATAAGCAGATAGCCAAGACACTCTATTTGAAACCGTACCAGGTGGTTATGCCTTCCAGCGGCTCGCGTTTGCTCTCCAGTTTGTTTGCCGGGAAGTCCCAGTCCGGATAGCCGATGGCGATACTTATTATTATCCGCTTGGATTCGGGGATATTAGTGAACTTCCTAATTACCTCGGGGTACAGTACACCTTGCACGCTAATGCAGGTGCCCAGGTCATAGTTTAGCGCCGCCAGGCAGATAGTCTGAGCGATGAGGCCAGCGTCAAGAAGAATACGTGATTCACTGAGGGAACTATCGGCAGACAGTATAATGACCGTTGGAGCATCGAAGAAGCGAAAACCCCTCTGCCGCCACTGTGCTCTCTCGTCTCTGTCTTCCCTAGCTATCCCCATAAGCTGAAAAATCTGAATGGCCAACTCCACCTCTCGCTGTCGGTAAACGCCCTCAAGACGACCAAGAGCAAAGTCCGGATTAGGCATTACCCCGTAGGTGAGCTTCTCAACGTTGCCCCATCTAATGTTATCCAATACCTCACCAGTGACAACAGTGATTTCCCAGGTTTGTGCATTGTCACTGGAGGGAGCCCGGGTGGCAATATCTAAAATCTTTTGAAGGGTATCTCTAGCAACCGGGGTAGGTTTATAGCCCCTTATGCTCTTGCGTGAACATATAGCTTCTATGATGTCCATAGTCTGGCTCCTTCCCAGCGCTCAAATCTGGTTCTAAGCTTCTGATAACACGTGATAGGGTATAGTGTCAACGCAACCGTCTGAGTTTAAGCCACCAATAAGCTAGAAAATTTGCGCGGGCGAATGTTCAATCCTAAATCCTAGTTTGTCGCTTACTTACGGGCGCAAAATACCAGAGAAACGCACTGCATAGTCTCAATAAATGGTAACACCGTTGATAAAATGTATCTCGATTAGATTTACTTCCCGAGTAGGATTCGGACTACTGCTTGATACCTCTAAGCCGGTATGGGGGAGCCAGTCTAGTTATTATTCTTGTCTCTCAACCCAAATGCTACCGTCATGGTAGGCTTCTTTTTTCTGGGTGGGCAGTTTTTGCTTAAACTGGTCAATAGCGTACTGGCAAGCAGCAAAGCCTTCCTGGCGGTGGGCAGTGGCAACGGCAAAAACCAGGTTAATATCCCCCACTTTTAGTTTGCCAATTCGGTGACACATAGCTATATTATTTACCGGCCATTTTTGCCTAATTTCACTAGCTATCTCCCGTAACCTTCCCTCGGCTGTTCCCTGAGCGTCCCCATATTCTACGGAAAGAACTGGTTTACCACGGGAATACTCACGAATTAACCCGATATAGGTAACTACACAACCGCTACTGTCAGTTTTAACCTTATTAACTATAAGTTCAGGCGAAATAGGTTTTTTCGTAATCTCAATCATGCCTTCTCCCCAAAAAGGAAAGCTGGCCTTTCGAGACCAGCTCAGTTGATTTCGGGTAGTTAGGATGTAGCCGGAGCTTGTTTTGGTCGCTGGACTATATCCAGGGCTTTCTTGGGCACAGGTTTAGTTTTGGTCTTAGCCTTTGCTGGTATCGATGCGGGTCTTTCTTTAGCTTCTGGCGAAGGTGAAAGGACAGGTTCGTTAAATAATGCCTCCAACTCTCCACCCTCTATGGTTTCCTGGGTAATGAGTTGTTCTGCAATCTGGATTAACTTTGGCTTGTTTTCAGTCAGAATCTTCTTAGCTGTTTCATGGGCCTGCTGGATAATATCACGCACCTCATCGTCAATCTGTTCCGCTATCTTATCACTATAGTCCCGTTGCTCAGATATTTCACGACCAAGGAAAACTAGTTCCTCCTTGTGCCCAAAGGTTCGTGGGCCTAATTTCTCGCTCATTCCATAGTCAGTTATCATCTTGCGGGCTATTTTGGTAGCCTGCTCAATATCATTCTGGCCACCGGTAGTAATCTCATCGTAGATTATTTCTTCCGCGGTACGACCACCAAGCAAGGTGGCTAACAAATCCTTAAATTGAGCACGAGTCATCATGTATCGGTCTTCGGTAGGCAATTGCCGAGTGTGACCGAGGGTCATCCCTCGAGCCACTATAGAAACTTTGTGTACCGGGTCAGCGTTAGGCAGCATCTTGGCAACCAGGGCATGCCCTGACTCGTGATAAGCGGTAATTGCTTTTTCCTTTGGGCTTATCCGGCGGCTCTTTCTCTCCGGTCCAGCTATTACCCGGTCTATAGACTCCTCAAGTTCGTCTATCCCAATAGCTGTTTTGTCCCGCCTGGCAGCTAGAATGGCTGCCTCATTGACCAGATTGGCGAGGTCAGCACCGCTGAAACCAGCTGTCGTTTTAGCCAGCACTTCTAAATCAACTGTCTCATCTAGTGGCTTACCATTGGAATGAACCTTAAGAATGGCAATTCGACCGTTAATATCCGGTTGGTCCAGAATTACGCGTCGGTCAAAACGCCCAGGACGCAGTAGCGCCGGGTCAAGTATATCCGGTCGGTTGGTAGCCGCTAAAATAATGACACTAGTATTAGTGTCAAAGCCATCCAT
>CAZQZA010000027.1:0-12931 GCA_964597725.1 uncultured Dehalococcoidales bacterium
CGGGGCGGCCGGATTCGAACCGGCGACCACCTGAACCCCATTCAGGTGCGCTACCTGGCTGCGCTACGCCCCGCCTTCCTTTTCCTTCTTTCCAACATACTAACATAATTTATGTCTGAGAACAACAAAAGATTTTAACTACCCACCTCTCCCTTGTAGGTAGATTTGAAAATATTGAGCTTTTGCGGTATAAATATAGGGGTAACAAGTGCTCAAGAAAAACACTTTTTGGGGGACTCACTATTGCCAGTTTTTTCTAGAAAGGATTGAGATTTGGCTAAAAAGACTAAGGAAAAACCCCGGCGGGAGGTTACCAAACGCCACCTTGCCCGCTGGCAGAAACAAAGGAGGCGGCAGCATATTCTATTCGGTGTGGGGATTTTTATTATTGCGGCTGTTTTAATTATTGTGGGGGCTGGGTGGTATACTAGTCAGTACCGACCGTTACATCAAACTGTAATTAAGGTAAATAACATCAGTTTCAATATGGATTACTATGTAAAGGCGCTTAAATTCTACGGGGAGGGTCAGCCTACCTATTACATGTATAGTCTGGCTGATGATGTGGTAGCAATTATTGAGCAAAATGAGCTCATAAGGCAGGGGGCAGAAGGATTAGGTATTACAGTCAGCAACAAAGAAGTTGACAAGGAGCTTAAGAGTCTTAATCCGCCTTTAAGTAAGGATTATCGGGATTTCGTTAGGGCGGCAATGCTGATAGATAAACTGCAGGATGAATATTTTGACGAGCAGGTGCCAGTTTATGCTGAGCAGAGACATATAATGGCGATGCTGCTGGAGAGCGAGAGCCAGGCAACCGAGGTTAAGCTCAGACTGGAAGGTGATGAAGGTTTTGCTGAACTGGCAGGAGAGCTTTCTCTAGAAAGTCTTTCCAGAGGAGAAAACGGCGACCTGGGTTGGCGGCCAGAGAGTATCTTGCCCATGCTGTTGGGTACTTCTGTAATTGACGAGTATGCCTTCATCTCTGAATTAGAAGTTTTAAGCCAGCCAATATACGATGAGGAACTAATCAAGGGTGTAGGCTACTGGATAATCCAGGTTCTAGATAGGGAGGAGGAACCAGAAGAAGCTGATGTTCAGGTAATACTGTTGGGTAGTGAAGAAGAGGCACAGGAGGTGAGAACCAGGCTGGAGGCTGGTGAGGATTTTGCTACTTTAGCTCAGGAGCTTTCCCAGCATGTGTCTAAAGACAACGGCGGCGAGGTGACCGGCGTAACTCCAGATATGATGAGCTTAGCCCTCAGTGAGTTTATTTTTGACCCTGAGCTGGAGTTGGAAACAGTGAGTGAGCCAATACGTGATGATACGGTTGTAACCAAAGGAGGTTATTGGCTGGTAAAGGTTATGGATAAGGATGATAATAGACAGATTGAGGATAGCGATAGAGAATTGCTAAAGGCAGAGGCTTTCACTGAGTGGCTTGAAGCACTACGGGATGACCCGGAGAATAAGATTGAAAACTATTTGGATGGTGAGAAGAAGGCATGGGCGGTAGACAGAGCTATGAGGAGCTAGAATTAAACCTGGGGGTTAAAGTGATGAAAAAACAAAGTATCGGTGTGGGTTTAATGGGGTTAGGAGTAGTGGGTGGAGGTGTAGCCAGGGTTCTAATGGATAAGGCATCGGTTTTGGCTGAGCAGGTTGGCTGTCCCGTCGTTCTGCGAAAGGTAAAGGTATTGGCGGCAGATTTAGCTAGACCGCAGGCCCAGAAGATGGACCCTCAACTTTTTACCACTGATGCTGATGATTTTTTTATCAACCCGGAGATAGATATTGTTGTGGAGGCCATCGGTGGTGAGAGTCCTGCCCTAGAATATTTGAAGAGGGCAATATCAAGTGGCAAGCATGTGGTTACCTCCAATAAAGAGGTTATTGCCAAGCATGGGGCCGAACTACTAGCTTTGGCTCAACAGCACGAGGTAGGATTACATTACGAAGCTAGCGTTGGTGGTGGCATCCCTCTAATTACTCCATTTCAATATGACCTGGTGGCTAATAAGATAAGGGGTATTTACGCTATAATAAACGGCACTACCAATTATATTCTCACCCAAATGGCCAAGGATGGCGTTGACTTTTCTTCAGCGCTTAGCCGAGCGCAAGAGCTAGGCTATGCTGAAGCTAATCCAGAAAATGATGTGGAGGGGATAGATGCTACCTATAAGCTGGCTATTCTTGCCTCTTTGGCCTTTCGCAGTCAAGTCCGACCTGAGGATATCTACCGCGAGGGAATTTCACGACTGACAAATCGTGACTTTCGTTATGCTCAGGAGTTGGGCTTTGCTATAAAGTTACTGGCAATTGCCAAGCAGGATGATAAGTCAATTGAAGTGCGGGTTCACCCCGTTTTTATTCCTGAAGACTCCCTTCTGGCCAAGGTTGATGGTGTCTATAATGCTGTTCTAGTTGAAGGCGACCTCGTAGGTAAGGTGCTTTTCTTTGGTGAGGGCGCCGGTGCCTCAGCCACGAGTAGTGCCGTTATCGCCGATATTGTATCAGCCGCCCAGGATATCGTTCTTGGCGTTGGTAGTAGAGCTAGATGGAAACTGGAACCAGGCAAACGCATTAAATCTATGTCTGAAGTTGAGGCCAGATACTACCTGAGGCTGAATGTTGTTGACCGCCCCGGGGTCTTAGCTCAAATTTCTAAGGTTTTAGGTGACCATCTAATTAGTATTGCCTCGGTTATCCAGAAGGAGGCTGATAGTCTAGCTCAGACGGCTGAGATTGTTATTATGACTCATCCAGCTAAGGAATCAGCCATGCAGCCAGCCCTTGGTATGCTGGTACAGCTAGATGTGATTAAGGAGGTAAGCAACTTCATTCGGGTTGAAGATTGAGGGATGCTATAAGGCTGATGATAAAACGTGGAGTTCTAGTTAGGTATAAGGAATTTCTTCCAGTTACTGCCAATACGCCGTTGTTTTCCTTAGGGGAGGGAGATACCCCTTTGGTCAGGTGTGGGGAGCTGGAAAGGGAAATTGGTTGTGGCGAGCTATATTTTAAACTGGAAGGATGTAATCCTACCGGTTCGTTCAAAGATAGGGGCATGGTGGTGGCTGTAGCCAAGGCACTGGAAGCCGGCAGTAAGGCGATAATGTGTGCTTCAACCGGCAATACCAGCGCTTCAGCAGCGGCCTATGCTGCCTATTCAGGGCTTACTGCGATTATTATTGTGCCCAAGGGCAAGATTGCTCTGGGTAAATTGGCTCAAGCTATTGTTTACGGGGCTAAAATAATTACTATTGATGGAAATTTTGACCAGGCTCTCCAGATAGTGCGTAGCCTAACCGAGAAGCATCCGGTTACTCTGGTAAATTCGGTTAATCCTCATCGCATAGAGGGGCAAAAGACGGCTGCCTTTGAGATTATTGATACTCTAGGTGAGGCTCCAGATTATCTTTTTATCCCGGTGGGTAATGCGGGTAATATTACCGCCTACTGGAAGGGCTTTGTTGAGTATTATCAGGCAGGTAAGGTGGAGAATAAACCCCAGATGATGGGTTTTCAAGCTAAAGGTGCGGCCCCCATTGTTCGAGGCTATGTTGTTGATAAGCCAGAAACGGTGGCTACTGCTATACGAATAGGCAACCCAGCCAGCTGGCAGAGGGCGGTTAACGCTCGTGATGAGTCTGGCGGCATTATTGATATGGTTAGTGATGACGAAATCCTGTCAGCTTACCGGCTGGTGGCTACTAAGGGGGGTGTCTTTGGCGAGCCAGCCTCAGCCGCTTCCTTAGCTGGGCTTATTAAGCTTTCTCGTCAGGGGACGGACTTTTCCTCAAAGAAAGTGGTGTGCGTGATAACTGGTACTGGACTTAAGGACCCTGATACTGCCCTGAGGGGTGTTGAGACACTTCTTGAGCTACCGGCTGACTTAGCCGCGGTGGAGCAGGCTTTAGGCTGGAGCTGACAGCACTACGTGAAGACCTAAAAGTTTAAGGGTTAAAAGAAGCGGTTCGATACCTAGACCGTGAAGTCTATGGTAAGCGCTAAAGGAGGTCTGATTTGGTTGATGAGACTCAAATTAAGGCAGCAGTAGCTTCAATTATTAAAGCTATCGGAGAAGACCCAGAAAGAGAAGGATTATTGGGTACTCCAGAGCGTGTGGCGGAAATGTACACTGAGCTTTTTATGGGGGTTGATATAGACCCCCGGGAAGAACTGAGCGTAGGTTTTGAAGTGGGGCACCGGGAGATGATAGTGCTCAAGGACATACCTTTCTACTCTATGTGTGAGCATCACCTTTTGCCATTTTATGGTATGGCTCATATCGGCTATGTCCCAAATGCTGATGGACGTGTTGTTGGTATCAGTAAACTCGCCCGAGTAGTGGAAATCGTAGCTCGACGACCCCAACTTCAGGAGAGAATGACCACTCAGATTGCCGATGCTATTGTTGATGGACTTCAGCCTGAGGGGGTGGCGGTTGTTATTCAGGCGGAGCACCTGTGTATGATTATGCGGGGTATTAAGAAACCGGGTAGCAATGTTATTACCTCGGCTCTTAGAGGTCTGTTCCAACGTAAGGCAGCCAGCCGGGCTGAGTTTTTCTCCCTGATACAGGGTGGGCGGCCTGTTTAATCTGAGGATGGGATTGGTCTGGGTTCCTGGACTTCCATTTCCTGACCACAGCAGATAACAGTGCCTTCACTGGCTTTGGTGCACAATACTTCAGTGCCACAAATCTGGCAGCGGTACCTCTTCCCTAATTGATTTGCCATATAAGTATCCTTTACCTCTAACTGGATTGCCTTATTTCTTCAGTTCCATGGGTTGCCCACAACAACTAAGTGTGCCTTCGCCGGCTCTGGTAACAATGAACTCAGAGCCACATTTAGAACAGCGATACCTCTTGCCTACTTGATTTGCCATCTAATACCACCCTTTTGTAAAAATCTTTTTAACCTATTATAGGCTATGGTTTAGATTGCGGTCAAATACTTTGCTCCTGATGAACGATCTTTTACTCACCCATAATTTGTAATATAAGCTGTCTTGACCGGGGTCGGTTATCAAAGTCAACCAGTACTATCTGCTGCCAGGTACCCAGGGATAGCCGCCCGTTACTGAAGGGAACTACTAGCGAAGCACCCAGAAGCGAGGCACGCACATGGGAGTATCCATTGCCGTCACCCCAGCGGCGGTCGTGGCTATAGGGGATATTCTGAGGGATATTCCGCTCCCACATGCTCTGGAAGTCAGAGATTAGACCTGACTCAAACTCAATAGTAGTTACTCCAGCGGTTGAGCCAGAGACAAATATGACGGCGATTCCGTTGTTTATCTTTGTCTCGGCAACTTGTTGTTCTACCTGAGGAGTAATGTCAATAATATCGCAGTGCCCCTTACTTTGTAGGCTGATTTTCTTAGTAACTACCACAGTGTACCTCCTAAAAATATTTTAGCCGGAAGAACGGTAAGTAGTAGGGCAATGATAAAAGAAGAAGATAGGAGACTAGGCACATATCACTTGACTAACACATTGAGAGACACTGAAACCGAAGCTAGCTAGGCATTCAGTTTTTTTACCAATAAGGCGACATTCTTACCAAAATTCCACGCAGTGGCGAGTCCTTCTTCATCGTTTTCCACCTCACCCTTTTCTCGGCCAAAGGCTACATTCCAGTATGTGGAACCGGGCATGAAGAATCCCCCGATATGAAACCAGTACATGAGCTGAGCCAGGGTAAAGTTCTGTCCGGCACGGCGCGCTACCACCAGAGGCCCGCCTACTTTCCCGGCAAAAAGCCTACCGTTGTTTAAGGCAATATAGCCAGCCCTGTCCATGAGAGCCTTTAACAAAGCTGTGGCTGAGCCGAAGTACACCGGCGAGGCTAAAATTATCGCTTCTGCCTCCTTCATCTTAGTGTATATTGGGGAGAGGTCATCATCGATGGGGCATCGCTCTTCAGTTTTGCAGACCATACAGGCGTTGCAAGGGCGGATGTCCAAATCAGCTAACCTTATCAGTTCTGTATCCAATCCCTCCTCTGCTATGGCTTTCAGGGTATGGTTAGTTAGAATTTCCGTATTACCGCCTTTTCTCGGACTGCCAACAATGCCGATAGCTTTCACGTCGCACTCTCCTTTGTAATCAAATATCTCATAATTATATCACATTGCCCTCTGGTTTGACTCCCCTCTCGCTGATTGTCGTAGATAAGCTACCTTAGATATCGGCTAGTTCATCCCAGAGGATATCGTCTAAATCAAACACTGGCCCGTCTCTACATACTTGTTTTAGCCCATTTTTTGTCTTAACCGTGCACGCATAACATACCCCAAGCCCACACCCCATCCTCATCTCCAGTGAAACCTGAACTGGCTTTCCTTCGAGTTTAAGCCCCTGCTTTTTGCATGCTATATCACGATACATCGGCAGAGGGCCACAGGCGAAGACCTGGTCTGCCCAATCGACAAAATCAGGTAAGAGGTCGGTTACCATGCCCTTTCTGCCGACAGTACCGTCCTCAGTAACTGAAATTAGCTCTATTTGGGAGGGTAACAGGTCTTCAGGGTACCGATATCTGTTTGGTGTGCCATAGAGCAGTTTGATTGAGCATCCCTTCTTTATGGCTTCTTGAGCCACAAAGTGTAACGGGGCAATACCGATGCCACCGGCTACCAGTAGCAGGTTACGTGAAGCAGCGTCAATAGAAAAACCGTTGCCCAGCGGACCAAAAAGGTCTATATTATCGCCAGTCTTACGTTGCGATAACCAGTAGGTGCCTTTCCCCATCACGGTAAAGAGAAGGGCAAGTTTGTCTCCTTTATCAGTCCGGCGGTGGATGCTGAGGGGGCGGGGTAATAGATAGTCCCCACACCGCACCATGACAAACTGCCCCGGCTGTGCCGCTGGCTCTATGTCAGTAGATTCCAGCCAGATAAGGTAAACCCCTGGCATAACTTCATCATTAGAAATAACAGAAGCCAAAACCTGCTTCAAAATAGCTCCTTACTAAGTTCTGAGTTGATGATTAAAACTTTAGATGGTTTCAAACTTTACTCCTTTTGAGTAATAAACCAGAATTTTCGTTCCTTAACTGTGAGAAAAATTAATAAAATAGTTAGTAATAAACCAAAGCACCAGAGTATGCACCAGCCGTATCCCGAAACAAAAGCATTATTTGCGGCAAATGCTAGAGCCAATAAACTTGGTAAAATAAAGGTTAGAAAGCTAACACCACCATGGGAAGGCCACTTCATAACTCTCCCCCCTTTTTCTTCTTCTTCCCGAACATAACTTTCCCATCCTATTATTTTACTATTGCCTGTTAGGCTCCTAAGATTTGGCGTGATTACAGACTGTATATAGTGTCCCAACTGAGACATCCTTCTTTCATGAAAATAAAAGATTATGCCAATTATTGATGAAAATATTGGAATGATTAAAAGCAATAATCCATGTTTCTCAATGTCTGATAAGACAAAGCTAGAAATTGTACCTATGGCCGTAATATTAAATATAAATGTATAGCGCATAGATACGTGCTGTTGGTCAATTTCGTTTCTTAATGCCCTATGCTCTTCTAGCCAACACTGAGCCAGCATAGACTTATTTGCGTCCTTGCTCTTTTTGCCTACTTGTTGGTTTATTGTTCTCTCCTCTCTCTCCCATACTACCTCACCCCCTTATAATCCATCTAAGAAATTCCACAAATTTATTTTTCCTCTCCCTCACACTTCCCCAGAAACTCCTCAAACCTCTCCAATCCTAACTGCGTCATCTTCATAGACCAGCTTACCCCCAAATATAGTTGTCATTACCTTACCTTTAAGAGTAGAGCCAGCCAGGGGAGTATTCTTGCCTTTGGAGGCAAAAGTCTTGGTATCTACCAGCCACTCCAAATTGGGGTCAAAGATAGTAACATCGGCGGGAGCACCAATACTCAGCGTGCCCAGTTTACCATACCTATCACCGATAAGCCTGGCTGGTTCACAGGTAAGTTTAGAGATAAGAATAGATAAGGTCAACTGCCCATCATGCACCAGGCTCATCAGACTGCCCAGGGCAGTCTCGAAGCCACTGATGCCAAAGGCGGCCAGCTTGAACTCATACTGTTTATCGGCTTTGGTGTGGGGGGCGTGGTCGGTGGCAATAATGTCAATTACATTTTCCTTCAGCCCCTGGATTAGGGCTTGGTTATCCTGTCTGGTTCTCAGTGGCGGATTTACCTTGGCGTTGGTATTATAGCCAATGACCAACTCTTCAGTCAGGGTCAAGTGGTGGGGTGTAACCTCGCAAGTAACCGGAATACCTTTCTCCTTGGCACGACGAATAAGGTTAACCGAGCCCTCGGTGCTGACATGGGCGATATGTAATCTACCTCCAGTGAGTTGGGCAAGGGCTATATCGCGGGCAACTATAATCTCCTCGGCGGCGGCTGGCATTCCTTGGAGGCCTAGTTTGGCGGATACTATGCCCTCATTTATCTGTCCACCCTTGGTGAGAGATGTATCCTCGCAATGGTCAATAACTGGCAAACCAAGGGTTCGGCTGCCGTCTAATGCTTGACGCATAAGGTATGAAGTCTTGGCTGGGTCACCATCGTCGCTGTAGGCAACCACCCCGGCTGAAGCCAGCTCACCCATCTCAACTAGTTCCTCGCCCTTTCTACCCTTGGAGATACAAGCTATTGGTAAAACGCGGACTATCCCTTCTTTGGCAGCGATTGATTTTACATAATCTATTGTAGTTTGATTATCTAGTGGAGGATTGGTATTAGGCATGCAGCACACGGTAGTGAAGCCGCCTCTGGCGGCGGCTTGGGTTCCAGTAGCGATAGTTTCCTTCTCTTCAAACCCAGGCTGCCGGAGATGGCAATGGAAGTCAATAAATCCGGGGCAGACTATTAGCCCCTCGGCGTGAAGGACATCGCAGTTTAGTTGGGGTGGTGGTGTTTCTCCCTTGCCTGACCACGAAATTTTGCCTTTAGCAATAAGTAGACTGGCATATTCATCAATCCCCTGGCTCGGGTCAATGATGCGACCACCCTGAATAAGCAAGCACTTCATTGGTTTGGTTCGTCGCTCTCTTCATCATTTCTCTGGTGATATGCTCCAGCATAGCGGCTGGGTTTGAAGCCATGAGTCTCAGCTTCACTTTCTGAATCGAAAATAATCAGATTCTCTGGTTTAATTTTTTTGGTCCAGTGGCTATCAGCACTGTGATATTTCTTCTCAACTAGCCTGCCTTCATGCCAGTCTGAACTGGCAATATATTTGGGCTCGCAACCGTGTTCA
This sequence comes from uncultured Dehalococcoidales bacterium, assembly GCA_964597725.1. Taxonomy (GTDB): domain Bacteria; phylum Chloroflexota; class Dehalococcoidia; order Dehalococcoidales; family JAUVZE01; genus CAZNEL01. The sequence goes on from CAZQZA010000027.1 coordinate 9,268, forward strand.
CAATAGATACACCTCAGTGTCAAAGGCTCACGGTTTACTATTTTGAACTCAGGCTTAAGATATTTGGTTTCGGTTTCTTGCACTGACACACATCTTGGATTAGGGCACCTGACCCCAAAACCCCGCCGGTACAGGGGGTAGTCTATTTTGGGGAAATCTTCTTCAGTAATAGGAACTTCCTTGGTGCCTAATAAGAGGGTTATAAGCGCCATTCTGATCGGTACCCCCCGTGCTGCCTGTTTAAAGTACATACTCCTTGGGTCGGCGTCCAGTTCGTAGGCTAATTCATCAACCCGGGGTAGTGGGTGCATAACCAGTGTTTTGCGGAACGCTTTGCCTCTGAGCAGTCTCTTATCTACTACTGCGTATCTTTTCTTTAGTTCCTGTCCCTCTTCATCAGTGGCAAATCTCTCCTTCTGGGGTCGGGTAACATAGAGAGCGTCAATCCCCGTCTTCAGCTCGACTTGAATACTGATATTGGGCATCATGGCCAGTTGATGTGGGCTACCCGGTGTCAGGTATATAGCATCCAGAGGGAGAAGTCCTCCCCTGGCGGCTTGGTCAAGCGCCTCATACCTTTCCAGCTCGCCCCCATATTCGGTGGTTAGTTTTTTGATAACATGCTCGGGTACCTCCAGGCCCGGGGTAGGACAAAAGAGAATATTTGCCCCGAACTTAGCCAGAGCAAAGATTAGGGAATGTATCGTTCTTCCATATTTCAGGTCACCCCATAGAGCAATCTTTAGCCCCTTGATGGTTTGCCTCTCCTTCTGGATGGTGTAAAGGTCGCATAGGGTCTGCGTTGGGTGCTGATGGCCTCCGTCACCGGCATTTATTACCGGAACACCCGCGTAGTCGGCAACTACCTTGGCGGTTCCTTCCCACGGGTGTCTGATGACAATTATATCGGCATAGCTGCCGACCACCCTCGCCATATCAGCAATGCTTTCACCTTTAGCCAACGAAGTTGCTCCTATGTCTACTGCACTTATAACACTGCCCCCAAGTCGGTGCATTGCCGTCTCAAATGATAGCCGTGTCCTGGTGCTAGGCTCAAAAAACAGACTGGCCATAACCTTACCGCGACAGACGCCAAACTGCTCATTCATTGAGTCTGACATCTCATCAGCCAGGGAAAACACTGCCTCTATTTCTTTGTTGGATAAATCATCTATGGTAATTAGACTTCTATTTGCCAGAGCCATGATAACCTCCTTTGAATTAACCTACCTTCCGTAATTCGCTCTTGAGCGGCTTGGCATTAGCTATGCTTGTGATGGATACTTCATCTATACCATCAGTTTCCACTAGTTTGACCTGTATTTCCTCGTGCTTGGAGCTTGGTATATTCTTGCCGACATAGTCGGGTCGTATGGGCATCTCTCGGTGACCGCGGTCAATCAGCACAGCCAATTGAATTGATTGGGGTCTTCCCAGGTCAATAAGGGCATCCATGGCGGCACGAACACTGCGTCCGGTATAAAGGACATCGTCAACCAGCACTAAGGTTTTGCTATCAATATTGGCCTCGATGTCAGTATGGTGGACAATAGGCGGCAAGTTTAGCGGGGAACGGTCGTCGCGGTGAGGACTAATATCTAAGGCACCAACAGGTATTTTGAACTCGTTAAGATTCTCAATATTGGTGGCTAGTCGCTTAGCCAGAGGAACGCCACGAGTATGCATGCCAACCAGTATCAGGTGCTGAGTAGCTTTATTTCGCTCTATAATCTCATGGGCAATACGTACTAGAACTCGCCTGATATCCGGTGAGGAGAGTATAATCTGTTTGGGCATAAAAAAAATTCCTCTTGCCGTTGCTGACAAGAGGTCTTGCCAATTAACTTATTATTGCTTCCCCTTGCCAGCCTCTCTGGACTAGCTTAAAGGTTCATTTATTAACTCTCTAAGCTATAATTATACCACTTTCATCCAGTTATTGCAATATTTTGTATGTGAGCCTCCTTTACCGATGATATATAAGAAGTTATAATAGGTTTGACATATTCGAGATGGGACAGAGTGGAGGTGTAACTTGACGGCGTTATATGTAACTTCTTTGGCTGAAGGTGCCGGTAAGACCACAATTTGTGCTGGCTTGGCCAAGCATCTGCTAAGCAGTGGCAAGAAGGTAGGCTTTTTCAAGCCGATTGTCGCTGATATTAAAAGTCCACTAGAAGCTATTGACCATGATGCTGCATTTATAAGGCATATTCTTGCCCTAGCGGAGCCTGTAGAAAATCTTTGTCCAGTTATTAGTGACCATAACACTCTGGCTAATAGCATTAAGGAAGCCTATGCTAAGGTTTCTAAGGGCAAGGACGTAGTTATTGTAGAGGGCGTGTGGAGGCAGAGGCCGGGTGGCAAGCCAATTGAAGCTTGTTACGAAATAGTAGAAGCACTGGATGCTAAGGTGATTATTGTAGAGGGCTATTCTGGAGAGTTATCTACGGTAAAGCATATTAATACCTATAAGGATTTTGGGGAATATTTACTGGGTGTAGTATTGAATAAAGTGCCTCCAAGTCGGTTAGATAGTGTGTCTACGGACTCCCAGTTTAGCGAAGCCGGGATAAATATACTAGGGGTGCTTCCCGAGGATAGGATGCTATTTGCCTTATCTGTAGGTGAGCTGGCCGAGCACCTTCAGGGAGAAATATTGAATAGTATGGAGAAATCGGCAGAGTTAGTGGAGAACTTTATGCTGGGGGCAATGACTGTCGACCCTGGCCCGGAATACTTTGGTCGCAAAGCCAACAAGGCAGTAGTGGTTAAAGGCGAACGTCCGGATATGCAGATGGCGGCTCTGGAGACATCAATGAGGTGTCTTATTCTCAGTGGCAATATAGCACCAATCCCGGCTGTCCAGTATAGAGCCGAGGATAAGGATGTTCCTCTTATTGTTGTTAAGGGCGATACTATGGCTACAGTGACGGCTATTGAAAAAGCTCTAGATAAGACCAGATTTAACCAGGTGAAGAAGCTGACTAAGCTTACTGAAATTATGGAGAAGCACTTTAGCTTCCAAACTGTATATCAAGGGCTGGAGTGGATGGCTTTATTGTCCTGACCATAGACGGTCATCTAGCGGAGGGCTTTAACACCAACGTTTGGCTAATCAAAGAGGGTAAACTCTTTACTCTGTCGGAAAATACTCTTGCCGGGATAACCAGTGAGTGTATTTATGACCTGGCGAGGGAAATAAACATCGAGGCTACGGGTGCTTTCCTCATAGACGCGTACTGGAAAATGCACGTGAACCCCAAATATGCCATACAGGTATATTAAACGAAAGCAGCAACATAAATAGCGGCAATGCTGAGGGTGAGAACCACTATGGGGACACAGTAAGCAATGTAGCCGCTAACCTTCCCGAGTCCAGGTTCCCGTATTCTGCTGACAGCCTTGGTTAATGAGCATGCCTCCTTTACCAATAAGCTATTAGCGGTTATAATAGGCTTGCCAAATGAGAGGTATTGCCAAAAACAGGGATAGTGTTATAAAATTTGGCTTGTAGTTTGCTTGGCGGTCGGAGTTGCCTGGTTTAGCTTAGAGGCCAGGTAGTTAAGTAAATCTTCTAAGGAGGGCAGGTGATTGAATGCACTAGGTAAACATTTACTTTTGGAACTGAAGGACTGCGATAAGGAGGTGTTAAATGACCTAG
>CAZQZA010000028.1:0-12666 GCA_964597725.1 uncultured Dehalococcoidales bacterium
TTGCCTTGAGATAGGCAGTTTGATAGGCAATGAGAGCATAGCTGACACTGTGAGCCTTGTTGAAGGCATAGCCAGCGAAGGGTTCAATAAGGGAAAAAACCTCACTGGCAACCTCGGTAGAGAATCCGTTCTTCTTAGCTCCAGCCATGAAGTTACGCCGCTCCTTTTGCATAACGTGAGGAATCTTCTTGCCCATGGCCTTGCGGAAAATATCAGCTTGCCCCAGGCTGTAGCCAGCAAATGCCTGGACAATAAACAGCACCTGGTCTTGATACACAATGACTCCGTAGGTCTCCTCAAGGATATTAGCCAGGGCCAGGTGGGGGTAGCGTATAGGCTCAATGCCCTGTTTAGCTTTGATGAAGGTGGGTATGTGTTCCATAGGGCCGGGGCGATAGAGGGCTACCATAGCGGCAATATCGCTGAAGGAGGTGGGCTTAAGCTCCTTGATGTAGCGGCGCATGCCAGCCCCCTCTAGCTGAAATACACCAGCAGTTTCCCCTGAGGACAGCAGGGCAAATGTCTTAGCATCATCCAGCGGTATATGGTGCAGGTCAATCTCGATACCATGGTTCTGGTAAATAATTTCCTTTGCCTTACTCAGGATGGTGAGGTTAGCCAAGCCAAGTAAATCCATTTTGAGTAGGCCAATCTGGGCGATATCTTCCATAGAGAACTGGGTCATAACCTGCTCTTCACCGTTACCCTTGCTTGCCCGTTGTAGCGGAACATATCTGGTGAGAGGCTCTTGGGATATGACCACACCGGCAGCATGGGTACTGGCGTGGCGAGAAATACCTTCTACCCCCCTGGCTGAGTCAACCAAGTTGCGAATGATGGCATCTTCATGGTAAATGGCTCTTAGCTCGTTATTTTCTTCCAGAGCTCTTTCCAGGGTCATATTCGGTGAGAAGGGCACCAGTCTGGCGACGCGGTCAACATCACTATACGGCATGCCTAAAGCCCGCCCCACATCCCTGAGGGCTGCCCTAGCGCCCAGGGTACCGAAGGTGATAATCTGGGCAACATGGTCATGCCCATATTTATGGGATACATAGGCGATGACCTCATCACGGCGGTCATCCTCAAAGTCCAGGTCTATATCTGGCATCTCCCGCCGCTCCAGATTGAGAAAACGCTCAAATACCAACCTATGTTCAATGGGGTCAACGGCGGTGATGCCCAGGCAGTGGAGGACAATACTGGCAGCAGCGCTACCCCTAACTCCAAACAGGATATTTTGCTTCCGGGCAAATGAGATAAGGTCCCAGACAACCAGGAAGTAGTTAGCAAACCGGGTCTTTTTTATTACCTCTAGCTCGTAGTCAAGCCGCTGCTCTATCTCTGGCGTGGGGCGGGGGTAGTATTGGGGTAAGCCCTGGTAACAAAGGTCAGCCAGAAACTGGTCAGCCGTTTTCCCCTCAGGCAGCTCTATTTCTGGGAGGTGGAGGCGCCCAAACTCAAGCTCAAGGTTGCACATTTCAGCAATGCGCTCGGTGTTCTCTACAGCCTGAGGAATATCACGGTAAAGCTCTGCCATTTCCTGTGGGCTCTTGAGATAGAAGAAATCGCCGGGCATTTTCATTCTCTTCTCATCATAGATAGAAGAGTTTGTCCCAATACACAGCAGCAGGTCATGAGACGAGGCGTCCTCTCGGTTTATATAATGAACATCATTGGTGGCTACCAGTGGAATACCGACTTCGCCTGCCATAGAGATGAGAGCCTGGTTTATTGGCTCCAGCTCAGGAATGGGCTGTCTCTGTATTTCCAGGTAAAAATCATCAAACGTTTGCTTATACCACAGGGCAGCCTCTTTTGCCTCCTGAAGACGTCCTTCCCGAATAAGGCAGGGCACCTCGCCGGCAACACAAGCCGAGAGAGCGATAAGCCCGTGGTGATACTGCTCCAAAAGCTCTTTATCCATCCTTGGTTTGTAGTAGAAACCCTCAAGGTGTGCCTTGGTGGTAAGTTGAATAAGGTTGTGGTATCCAGTCTGATTTTTAGCTAGCAGGATGAGGTGGTAAGAGTTTTTATCGCTGGCATCACGGCTGAAACGGCTGTTTTGAGCGATATAAACCTCGCAACCAATAATGGGTTTTATGCCTGCCTCCCTGGCTGCCAGGTAGAACCGAATAGCGCCATACATAGCCCCGTGGTCAGTTATCGCTAGGCTATCCATACCCAGCTCTTTGGCTCGCTGGACCAGTTGGGGGATACGACACATACCATCAAGCAGACTATACTCGGTATGGATATGGAGGTGAGTGCACATGGCACCTTCTAGCGGTCTAAATTCGCTAATATTATAGCACAGGGTCGGTTTTTGGAGTATTCTTCTGTATTTTTTCAAGCTTGGCTTTACCTCAAACAGTCCACAAGCCGGTCATGTCTGACTTGCTAGGGCATACGCTACGGAAGTATAATTGACCAAGCCTGCCAGACCTATATCAGTTCGGGTTATGTAGGTAGATACTCTAGCGGCCACGTTACTCAGCCAGCAAGATGCGGCCTCTTTGGGTAGTCAGACCCAAATGCTTATTGAGCTGAGGAAGATTATTATGATGAACTTGTGCCTCTCTAGTGGTGTGAGAAAAAGCTTGAGCAACTAGGTCGGGGGAAAGTTAATATGACAAGAAACTCTAAAAGTCTTAGAAGGGGCGGGGTCTTTTATGGGTGGATTGCGCTGGCAGGGGCAGCGCTCGTATACTTTTTCAGCTGTGGAATCTTCTACTACTCGTATGGGGTGTTCTTGCCCACCATGTGTGATGAACTTGGCTGGAGCCGAGCCGCAGTGGCGGCGGGGCTTTCTCTAGGTATGCTGAGTGTCGGGTTGCCCAGTCCGCTGATAGGGGCTTCTATCACTAGGTTTGGCCCAAGAATTAACATGGTGTTGGGTAACTTACTTGCTGCCCTGGGGTTGGCGGGGGTATCTCTGGCGCAAGAAGTTTGGCATGTCTACTTCTTTTACAGTGTCAGTGGACTAGGAGTCGGTTTTGGTATGTACATGGCCTGCACTACAGTGGTCAACAACTGGTTTATTAGAAAACGCTCCTTGGGGATGGGATTTGTTGTAGCCGCCGGAGGCTTGGGTGGTTTTCTCTTTCCGCCTCTGGTAACATGGTTGATTTCCGCTATCGGCTGGCAAATGTCTTGGGTAGCCTTGGCTGGCATATATTTCACATTTACTGTTGTGATTGGCGGGCTAATTCTCGTCAGAAACAAGCCGGAGGACTTAGGACAAGTTCCCGACGGTATATCTGTTGAGCCAGTCATGGAGGAAGGGATAGACTATCGTTCAAGAGTCTATCAGAGCCCAGTGGATTGGCAAACAAAGCAGGCGATGCGAAAACCTGTCACCTGGCTAATCGCAACTCTATGTGCTGCCAACTTCTTTGCTATAGGCACTGTAGCTGCGCATCAGGTAGCATACCTGAAGGACATGGGTTTTACCCCCATGATAGCCGCTATGGCTCTGAGCCTGGTTGCAGGGATGAGTATTGTAGGCAGATTAGGATTCGGTGCTTTAGCACTGAGATTTGAGGTGAGGCATTTAGCGGCTGCCAGCTTTGCAGTTCAATTGATTGCCCTGGCTATCTTGTTAACCACTAAGAACCTGACCTTAATCTACATCTACACTGTACTCTTTGGGATTAGCTATGGTGCGTTGGTAGTAGCCCTTCCCACATTCGTTGGGGGGTATTACGGACGTACCCACTACGCCCAGATTCTGGGGCTGATATTTCCTTTGGGCATGGTTGCTGAGGCTGTGGGACCAGTCTTGGCTGGGGTCATCTATGACGCTACTGCCACATATACACTAGCTTTTGCAATAGTAGCCGCTTTCAGCTTTGTGGGGCTTGTATGTGCGATTCTGGCTCGACCCTCCGAGCTCCGCTAGTTTGACAGGGGAATACAGGGGGTAGGGTAGCCAGTGCTGTTCTTTTTCTCCTTAACTGTGTAAAATCAGGATAGGGTCAAAGGGGATAAAAGTGAGAATTCTTGGTATTGCTGCGCAATGGCTATTTATACTTTGTCTGCCGGTGCTGCTGCTGACAGCTAGTATTGGTGGAGCCGTAAATAGCCTTTGGCTCTATAAACATGGCTTTCACCAATACAATATCAGCCAGGCCACCGGCTTGGCTGACGCAGAACTGGAAAACGCAGCCAAAGGGTTAATTGGCTACTTTAACTCAGATGAGGAGTATATCAGTCTTACCGTGGTGAAGGATGACCAGTCGTTTGAGCTATTTAACCAGCGTGAGATTATTCACCTAAAGGACGTCAAGGGGCTCATTTGGCTGGACTACTGGGTTTTACTGGGGACACTGCTTTGTGCTTTGGGTTATGCTGGGGTCAGCCTCTTCTGGCGGAAGCGCAGATACTGGCGGCGGCTGGCGTGGGGAGCGATTGGGGGAGGTGGTGTTACCCTTGCCTTGATGCTGGCTCTGGGGTTAGGCACGCTGCTTGGCTTTGAGCAGCTATTCTTACAGTTCCATCTCATTAGCTTTGCCAATGATTTCTGGCTTCTTGACCCCTCCAAGGACTATCTGATAATGCTCTTCCCTCAAGGTTTCTGGTATGATGCCACTTTATTCTGTGCCCTGGCAACAGTGGTTGGGGCAGTGATTTTGGGTGGGGTGGCTGGGGTGTATTTGAAGAGAACAACAAACCTCCTGAAAGGACAATAATGGAAGCAGGAAGGCGAAGGGCGAGAGCCAAGGGGATGATACTGGCCACCTGTCCCGACTGCAAAGGAACGGGGAAAGTTCCCAAGAAACTCCCCTTCCTGGCCAATCCGAAGGCGCCGGCAACCCGCGCCGACAAACTAGGTATGGAAACCTGCCTGAAGTGTAAGGGCAGCGGTTGGGTTGGTATCAAGTAGGTTAAAACCTGAGTTTCAGAGTTACTATCTCGAAGGGCTTTACCTCTAGTTCAAGGGTGTCAATGCCCGCCTCAAGCTCCTCCTCTTCTAGCTCTAGGAGGTCGGTGAGCCAGGCCTGCTCCATCGGTTAAAGGAACGTGGTGTCTTGAGAGAACCGGTGCCAAACCATATATCAGCCAGAAGAAGGCAAAGTCAACGCCCTTATGCGGTGAGGAAAGGGCACAAAGAACCCATACCGAAGAGTTTTACGAGGTAACGGATGCTAGCTTTGAGCTATCGCAGTTGAACCAGGCTCTACTGAAATGGGAAAGGGTGTATAATACTATCCGACCCCACCAGGCGCTGGGATACCTTACTCCACAGGAGTCTCTTGAACGCTATCAGCAAAATCAAAGAAGGGAGGTCATGTGTCACTAATCATATGAACGAGTACAGCCTCTTGACCGGTATTTAGATAGTGTTTAGAATTGAGTAGGACTTGGCCCAGCAGTACTAGGAGGATTGCCTAAAGTGGATAGTAACAAACAGAGTTTAAGCTTGAATGAGGCTGCCAGCCGCTTTTTGGCTAGCCTGGCACCTGAAGAGAGAGGCATGAGCCAGCAGGAGGTATACCGATTTGTTCGTTGGTTTGGCTGGGAGCGACCCTTGGCTGGACTTACTCCCCCTGAGGTAGCTAACTATGCTGAGCGGTTATCACTATCAGACACCAGTTATATGAAAAAGTTCGAGCTAATACGAGCCTTCTTGACCTATGCCAGTAAGGAAGGCTGGTGTAAGAGTAATCTAGCCACTCACTTTAAGACCAGACTGGGGAAAACTAGATTGCCAGTTTCAACCAAGCAAGGTTTGCCTGGAACCACCCCCTTAACTCGGCAGGGATATGCTGAATTGGAGGCGGAGCTGGTTACCCTTAAGAGTAAACGCTCTCAGTCAATTGACGAAATTCGTCGGGCAGCCGCTGATAAGGACTTCCGCGAGAATGCACCCCTAGACGCGGCTAGGGAGGAACGCGGACACTTAGAGGGGCGAATTAAGGAACTAGAAGAGACACTTAGGTCAGCAATTATTATAGATGAAGAGCAAAAAGTAACCCGTAGAGCCAGTATTGGCGATAGTGTTCTCCTGTGTGATGTGGCTTCCGGTGAAGAATTACGCTATACGATAGTTAGCCCCAGAGAGGCTGACCCAATCAAGGGTAAGATATCCAGTGCCTCACCCATAGGCAAAGCGATAGTCGGTCGGACTGAGGACGATGTTATAGAGGTAGCCGCACCAGCTGGCAAGCTGCTTTATCGGATTAAGAAGATTGAGCGTTAGCCGGTAACACCTGTCCCTCAGCACCGAATCGACTTGGATTGAGGTTCACCAGAACGCTTGACAAGTACCAGATTTCCCCGGAGTATACCAGAAAGATAGTTTTAAGGGTGGAGAGTCTGTGTATCGGCTAATTGACACCCACGCTCATTTGGACGAGATAGAAAATCTGGGCCAAGCCATTGCCAAGGCTAAATCAGCCAATATTATCGCCATAATCGGAGTTGGCTCTGATTATGAATCCAATCAAAAAGTCTTGCAGCTTGCCCAAGCCTATAAGGGCTTCGTCTATCCGGCAATAGGCTGGCATCCCTGGAATCTGAAAAGTTCGGAAATAGACCGTAATCTAGAGTTTATTGAGGCTCATGTAGGTCAAGCAGTAGGAATAGGCGAGATTGGACTGGATTACCATAAGAGGGTACGGGCGGTAGCGGAAAAAGACTTACAAAAGTGCGTGCTTAGGGAGATTCTTAAAATAGCCAAAAAATATGAAAAGCCAGTGATAATCCATTCCCGGTATGCATGGCGAGACGCTTTAAGTTTAGTGGAAGAAGCCCAACTCGAAAAAGCAGTATTTCACTGGTATACCGGGACTTCGAGCGTACTGCGGGGTATAGTTAGCCAGGGCTATTTTATTTCTGCCACCCCAGCGGTGGAATACCATGGAGAACATAGAAGAGCGGTAAAGGAAATTCCATTGGATAAGCTGCTCCTGGAAACAGATTCTCCAGTGGTGTATAGAAGGGGGAGTGAATTTGAGTATGAAGCCAGGCCTGCTGATGTTCTAAGGGCATTAAAGGGTGCGGCTAAATTAAGAGGCGTGAGTGAAGCTCAGATTGCTGAAATAACCACCAATAATGCTCTGAAATTTTTTGGCCTACAAAGTTGGGCCGACTTCTAGTCGGTAGTCTTCACTCGTCAATTCTGTTTTAAGTCTTGGAAGCAATGCAACCAACCAAGTAAATATTGGACTCGTACTTATCAGGACTATGTGGGGTTATTAAGTAGGTTTTCTGCTAGTATGAGTTCTGCCATCCACCGAGCGGCTTTGCCCACTACCTCGGGGCAGTAGATATCATGGGCTCCGGCAGCAAGAAATTTCTCGTAATCTTCTGGGTCGGCAATGTAATAGGGTCTGCCTAGCACCTTGGTCTGGATATCACGGCAGACTACGGAACCATACTCTTGAATGTATTTGTCACGAAACTTCCTCGCCAGCTCGGCAGTTTGAGCTCGAATGTTTGCTAAGTCCTCAAAATTATCTCTCTCCCTGCCTAGTAGGGAACCCAGAACCATAATGGCTCCGACATAAGCTCCGCAACTACCATCGATGGTTCGGCCGCCCCCACCGGCAAGCCCGGTTGCTGCCTTGAAGATATCATCGTTTCTGATGTCAAGGGCATCCTGGAGCGCAGCTATTGCGCATTGGCTGCAGCCCCCAAAGGAGCTTTCGTATTTCTTACCCTGTTCGTAGGCCTTCTCGGCGGCAGTCTCTGCCATTATCTTATCCTCCTTATTTTCCCAATAACTTCGTCCAACCAATTCCCGCGGCCAAGCCAAGTATAACAATTTCAGCAGGTAGCATCAAGGCATTACGCTGGTTGTTATCGGTATTGTTGAACAGCTTTCATCCTTTAGCTTCAGTAACCCCAAAATTGACTCTGATGCAATTGGCAGGTTATGATAAAGTACGATTTGTTTTGACAGGGTAAAAGCCGTGGATTTGAGAAAAACCGGTAAAGGAATTTTAGGGAGGTGAACTTGTGAAGGAAGTTCTTGCCTTGATCGATAAGATTATTGAGGAGCATAAGCAAATAACCCAGGAGGCCCGAACTGTGGAGCAGGTAGTCAGCGACCTAGAGGCAGGGTTAAAGTTAGGAAGAGCCAAAGAAGATTTTCTGCCAGGGAGGTTAGACGACCAGAGACGATATCTGCAAAACTTGCAAGAGTCACTAGAGACAATTAGCCAGGGACTACAAGTACACTTCGAGCGGGAAGAAAAGGGACTCCTAGCTGCTTTTGAAAGGCATGGGGGCCAGATGCTGGCTTCAGCCCTGCGTATCTTACTTCTAGAGCATCAGGAGCTTAAAAACCGAATCGCCAAATCAAGAAAAGATGTGGCTGAGTTAGCCGTTGAGGGATTGTCTCGTGAGGTGTGGGAAGGAAGGGCGTGGGGTATGCGAACCTATATAAACCATACACTGAAGTTACTCGGAGCACATGCCCAAAGTGAGCATGAACTCCTACTCACGCTACGAAGTGCCTTGGAGAAAGCATAAATAGACCTAGAAACACAGCGACGCTACCTGAGGGTCAAACATTTGAGGTTGCTGATATTATAACCCTCACGGCAAGCCAACCTCAAACAACAAGAGTGGATAGGTGTTTTATCCTTTTGAGCATGTTAGGGTGAGTGGTAAAAAGCTCCATCAATTTATCACCAGTGCCCAGCCGCACTTCCTTCTGGCGTAGTTCCATGAGTTCATCATAATCAATAGTGCCACTCATATCCCGGTCAATCTGGGATAGCTCTCTAACTTCACGCCATGCTCGGGCAGGGTCATTGAGAAAGAAGGCCCTGACCCCTTCAACTCGCTTCAGTTCCTCTTGGCCCCCGAAAGCCCCTCTCAACATCATACTGAAGGCGAGCCAGTACAACATTAGCGGGATAGCCGAAAGGAGAGTAATGATTGCCATGTCACGGTGCTTGATGTGAGATAGCTCGTGCCCGAGGACAGCCCTAAGTTCATCTCGGCTCAAGAGATTCAGGATACCCCGGGTAACACAGACCCGCCCATCCCGTTGTGTTCGGCCAAAAGCAAAGGCATTGGGTATGGTTAGCTGGGAGATGCCAACTTTGGGCTTCGGCAAATGTGCCTTCTTGGCCAGTTCAGTTACCATGAGATGTAACTCTGGCGCCTCTTTTTCCGAGACCCACTTTATCTTCATCGTCCAGCCAACTATAGATGGGCCAATCAGATACTGGATGCCAATGAAGCCAAAAGCTAGGATAAGGTAGGTCCAGGCGCTTCCAGCCCCCATCCAGACGCCTAGACCGGTGATTACGCCATAGAGGATGCCAAACATAACGGCAATTAGCAAGAACAGCCTAGTTTGCAGCCACATATAGTGCTCCCCTTAAAAGAGGTGGTTTTCACGCACCTATTATATGATACAACAAGAGGTTAGAACCAGACAAGAAATCCGAGGCTCAAAAGAGGTTTTTATCTTTAAAATTCGATTTACAAATTAACTTTATCGGCCTTGATGGAGAGATTGTCAGAATGAGAAACTGGCCCGAGCAAAGCATAATTTTCTCAGACCAGTCTATCACGAGATTAGGCTAGAGGCTCTTAGAGAGAACCAAAAATTGGCTAAGCAGGTAGGAGAGTCCTCAAAGGCAAAGCTTAGCAGTAACTTTCAGTAATTATCCCTGTCAGTAATGCCCCCTTTCCCCTAGCTAAATTCAACAAATAGTGGTCATCCCTTATTAGTTATACTCCTTATTCCCACCATTATTCGGCACTGGGCTTGCGCTAGGTATCTCTCATCTTTGCTGAGACTGGCCTAGAAAGCCCACCAGGTAGACCAATAGCACCAGTAGCGCCAGTAGTACCAGCTATAAAACCAGGTGTACCATCCATACCACCGGTAATCATAGTATTCATAATAACGGTAGTGCCAGTACCACCAGGAATAGTACCAGTTGGGGTGATTATGGGAATCATACCACCAGTAATGCCACCAGATAATCCGGCCGTCAATCCACCACCAGGCTCTGATGAGAAAGGCTGGGTGAACGATGACTCTCCCATGGGCATCAATGACGTCAATATTGGTTATGAATCCCATGACCAGGGGCGGCCCGCTCTCAGGGAGAACGACAATGATTTCCGCCTTGCTGTCTTCAACTTCAGGTATGGCGGGTATGGAGACGATGGCTACCATGCCGTCAGGAGTGTCAGCAAGAATTGGTTCTGCCCCGGCGAGGTCGAGTTCTATTATTTCGGTTTCAATCACCTCTAGGATTTCAGGCGTTCCATAAATCACATCGAGGGCTTCCTCAATAAACGCATCTCCCTCCGTCCCGACCAAATCCTCTAGTTGAACTTTGCCCTCCCAGAAATCGATTAACTCCCAGAGCGAGTCTACAAAACCCTCACCTTCTCCCGGTGACTGTAGGGGTTCGTTCACCTGGGGTGCTGACGCTGGCATCTTGAGCTGTGTGGTGCAGCCCGCTAGCAAGCTCAGTACCATAACCAGGACCAATCCTAGGAGTACCCATCTTTTAGTAGACATTTTCCTCTCCTCCTTTTGCCACTATTTCCGCAGTAAGCAACTTATTTTGTGTCATTAGAAAGTCCACCAGGTAGACCAATACCACCAGTAGCGCCAGTAGAACCAGCTATAAAACCAAGTGTACCACGGATACCACGAATAACCGTGGTCCCAATAATATCCCCAATGCCAGTACCACCAGGAGTAGTACCAGTTGGGGTGATTGTGAGAATCATACCACCAGTAATGCCACCAGATAAGCCGGCCGTCAATCCAGTAAACAGCGTGGATAAAGAAAGAAGGATGGACAACGACTGAACCATCGCGATCGATGACTGCTATATTGGTTATGTAGCCCATGGAGAGAGGGTCTCCCTTTTCAGGTAGAGCTATGATGGCAGTTGCCTGGCTATTTTCAGGGCCAGACTCGGATGGTATGGAAACGATGACTATCTCTGGTTGCTCGGGGTCATCGAAATTAACTTGGATTACTTCGGCATCATCTTGGTTAAGGTCATACCCCTCCTCCTCCAGGGCTGCGGAGACTGCCCGCATTCCTTCATCAAGAAGTGCCTCCTCTATAGCCTCAGCCTTATCAACACCAGCTAAATCTTTGAGCTGAACTTTGCCTTCCCAAAAACCAATTAGTTCGTCAACCGAACCGGCGAAGCTCTCACTTGCTGGCGGTACCACTGGAGGTGTTGGAGTTGGGGTGGGTGTCGGTGTCGGCGTAGGTGTTGGAGTTGGGGTGGGTGTCGGTGTCGGCGTAGGTGTTGGAGTCGGAGTCGGTTCAGGTGCAGGGCAGGCGCAGCCCACTACTAGACTCAGCGCCAAAAGCAGAGACAATCCCACAAAGAAACACTTTTGGTTTATCGTCTTCCTTTTCATTTCTGCCACTCTAAAGCAAACTAGGTTTGAAGGTTCTAGACGAAAAAGCTATTAACCAGAACTATCCGTATCAGAGTTTCTTGTGTAATGCCCTCCGGTTTTTATGGGTTAGACAGTAGCATAAAGGATAAGCCTTTGTCAAGCATCTGTTCCCGATTTTCCGCTTGGCTCGTCTTTTTTCTCTTGTTGTGATGAGCGCTCACGTTGCCAGCGGTGAATCTCATCCAATGCCGGCGGCGCCACGCTAAACACCTCTATACCCTGAGGAAATTGCACCCCGTGACCTTCCCGGATAAAGAGTATCCCCACCTCATTAGCCTTGAGAGTCTCGTCTATCCTCCGGGCAATGTTCTCATACCTCTTCCTCAAAGCTTCTACATAGAATTCAGAGATTATCTTAGCCACCTTCTGGCTGATAAATCCCATGAGTAGAAATCTCTCCCAGTCCATGCTCTCCTCAGCCAGCTCCTTGTCCTCAGTTGCCTCCAGCACAGCCCCACTTTGGCATTTGCCCTTAGCAATCTGGTAGCAAGCGGGATTTAGTTTCTCTATCACCTTGAGTCCATCTTCACCAGCCAGGGTGATTGATTCATGGTAAACATGGTTCACCTTTCCTATTTTCGACTCCAGGTTAGCTACCTGCTGACCTACCTGCTCCCAGTAGAGGTTAAACTTCTCCATATATTCAGAGGGAGCGTTTTCTCCATAGAATATAAGGGGGACAAGATAGAGTTTTTTCTTGCCGGCGAAGTGCTCTGCCTCAGGCTTTTCAATCTTACCTAATTGCTCGGTCATCTGAATTGTCCTTTCTGTCGAGTCTTATCTTGCAGCTTTTCACTTTTCAGCACTCTTAATTTTACCCTTTAGAGGTATTCTAAACAAGTGGTCTTCAAATAGGACGACTACTCTCACATCCTTTGACCAGTGGAGGCATCTATGTTATATTTGAGCAAATAGAGGTTGATATATGGAGATTAGCTGGTTAGGTCATTCCTGCTTCAGAATCAAGGGTAGGCAGGCTACGGTTATTACTGACCCTTACCCGCCAGATTTGGGTTATTCATTAGGTAAGCCTACCGCCCATGTTGTAACGGTGAGCCACCGGCACCCGGGTCATTCCTATGTTCAGGGCATTAATGGTGAACCGAGGTTAGTGACCGGACCCGGTGAGTATGAAATTAATGGCGTCTTGATTACTGGCATAACTACCTTCCATGACCGGGAACAGGGACAAAAGAGGGGTAAGAATACTGTTTATCTTATAGAGGTGGATGGGGTGTCGGTCTGTCACCTTGGTGACC
>CAZQZA010000029.1:0-12635 GCA_964597725.1 uncultured Dehalococcoidales bacterium
GATTGCCCATTTAGGGCCATTGACCAACTGCTGACCGAGGGTAAGCACAAGCCACCAGCTATAATTGTTGATTTCCACGCCGAGGCAACATCTGAGAAGGTAGCGATGGGACGATACCTCGATGGACGTGTCAGTGCTGTGTTGGGCACTCATACCCATGTGGGAACTATCGATACCCAACTACTTCCTCAAGGGACAGCCTATGTCACTGATATAGGCATGACCGGCCCTATTAACTCGGTAATAGGTATGGAGACTGAGGACGTCGTTCAGCGCTTTCTCACCGGAATGCCTCACCGGCTATCTGTAGCCAAGGGCAAAACAATGTTTAGTGCAGTGTTAGCGAGAGTGGATAAGGATAGTGGTCGGGCAATGAGCATAGAGCGAATCTATAAAGAGGTGGAATAGTAATGTCTAAGGTTGACCTTCATATCCATTCCACCGCCTCAGATGGTCGCCTTAGTCCAGCGGATATTGTCTGCCACTCGGCAGAGCGGGGGTTAAGCGTTATTGCTATCACCGACCACGACACTATAGACGGGGTTGCCTCGGCCCTGATAGCAGCTAAAGCCCTCCCCGGGCTTAAGGTTATACCTGGCATTGAACTTAGCACTGATGTCCCTCAAGGTGAAGTTCATGTTCTCGGCTACTTTATAGATTATACTGATCGTGAGTTTCAAGCAACTCTGGAAGGGTTACGCAATTCTCGACTCAAGCGAGCCCAGGGAATGATTATTAAACTGAAGAATCTAGGTATCCATATTGACTGGGAGCGAGTCCGGGAGATAGCCGGGGAGGGCTCTATAGGGCGTCCCCATATCGCTCAGGCTATGTTGGAGAAGGGTTACATTAGTTCGATGAAGGAGGCATTTACTAGATATATAAGTCGTGAGGGGCCCGCCTATGTTGAGCGAGAAAAGATGACCCCGGTTGAGGCAATGGAGCTAGTACTCAAGGTTAACGGTTTACCAGTGCTGGCACATCCATTCACGACCAATAATCCGGAGGTGTTAATTGTTGAACTGAAGGCAGCTGGCTTAGTAGGCATTGAGGCTTATTATGACAGCTATACTGCTGATGAAATCAACGAGCTGGTTAGCTTTGCTAATAGGTATAATCTTATTGCCACTGGGGGCAGTGACTACCACGGTTTAGAAGCTGCCAATGAAACTATGATTGGCGGTGTGGATGTACCAATGGAATCTGTGGAGCTACTTATAGCCTTAGCTAAGCAACGAGCACTAAAACTGGCCAGCCTATAGTCAACAATCTCGACGGAGGTATTGATGGCTGTTGAGTTTGGGCTACTAATATTAGGCGCCTATCTTCTGGGTTCGGTACCAGCCGCCTACCTGGTGGCTAAGTGGTCCCGGGGAATAGACATCAGACAATATGGTAGCGGCAATGTAGGAGCCAGTAACTTATTGAGGTTAACTTCAAAGTGGCTAGCTATTCCAGTAACCATTTTTGATATCGGCAAAGGAGCGTTAGCCATATGGGTGGCCCAACTGCTGGGACTTGGGGTTGCTGAGCAGATAGTAGTGGGGTTAGCGGCAATACTTGGACATAACTGGCCTATTTTCTTACGTTTTCAGGGGGGGCGTGGCATTTTCACTAGCCTGGGTGTTATTCTCATACTATCGCCCATAATAGGGCTAATAATATTAGTTTTGGCTTACTCTTTCGCTCCATTCCGAAAGCTATCTCTAGGTGTACTTATAGCACTAGTGTCTTTACCAATACTGAGTTGGTTTCTTAGCCAGACACTGGGTATTGAAGAGAGGCTAACAATTACGCTAGGTTTCCTGGCTATACTAGTGATAGCGGTACTCAAGCGATTAACAGCACCACGAACCTCAGTTACAGCTTCAGTAAGCACTGGCCAGCTGCTGCTTAATCGTCTCCTTCTTGACCGTGATATAAGGGACAGGGAAGCCTGGATACGCCGTACACCGCTGCAAACTGGCTCGGCTGAGCGAACTTCCAGACAAGAGGAAAAACAAAGAAAGGACATTAGATAAGATGAAGTGTGCCACTCACCCTCAGGTTGAAACTAACCTAAGGTGTGGTAAATGTGGTAAGTCCATATGTCCCAAGTGCATGGTACAGACACCGGTGGGGGCCCGATGCCTGGATTGTGCCCGGCTATATAAATTGCCTACCTATCAGGTTTCTACCAAATACTATCTGCGGGCGACTGGAATCGGACTAGGTATGGCGCTTGTTTGCGGTATTGTCTGGGGGGTGCTGGAGTGGGTGATTCCTATCTTTTCTTTCAACTTGTTGTGGGCTCCGGGTGCTG
This sequence comes from uncultured Dehalococcoidales bacterium, assembly GCA_964597725.1. GTDB lineage: Bacteria > Chloroflexota > Dehalococcoidia > Dehalococcoidales > JAUVZE01 > CAZNEL01. The sequence goes on from CAZQZA010000029.1 coordinate 2,303, forward strand.
GCTATGCCATTGGCGAGGTAGTCGGGCTTTCGGTTAATCGTAAGCGAGGTAAGGGATTAGCTACTATTGCTGGTATTGCTGTGCCAATAAGCTACCTTGTTAACCTTTGGTTTGTTAGTTTTCTATTTGGGATTCCTCTCTCCCCGGTACTGCCCTTTGGCCTATTTAATATACTCTATAACCTACTAGCCCTGGCCCTGGGTATTTGGGTTGCCGTCACTCGGTTACGATAAACCCAAAAATTAATTAGTTTAATATCAACCTGATTTTACGCTAAAACTTACTTGGTAAAGGAGGTGCTAAAGTATCATGTCGCCAGTCAGCGCAACCTATTGGAACATTTCGGGGTATGTGATTTTTTGGGTCCTGTTCACCATTGCCTTCGGCCTATTCATCCAGAGGGCGTACTTCCTCTTTAGTCTCCTGCGTCTCGGGCAGAAGGAGGAGCGCTCGGAGAGTATAGGTCGCCGCATCAAAGCCATGTTAGTTGAGGTTTTTCCTCAATGGTGCAACCTGAAAAGTGTTACCCGTAAAGACTTGGCTGGAATTGGACATGCTCTTATGTTTTGGGGTTTTAGCCTATTCTTTCTCGGCTACATTATCTTTATTGGTCTATCAGGAGGGTTTGGCCTTTCCTCGGTACTCGAGGGCAGCGCTTTTGAGACAGCCTATTCCTCCATTCTGGATATTGCTGGGGTATTGGTCATCATCGCCATAGTTTGGGCGGCTATCAGGCGTTATATTCTGAGACCTTCTAGGTTAAAGGTAAGTGCTGAAGCTGGAATTATTCTATTGCTGGTCTTCAGCCTTATGATACTTCATTTTTGTATAGAGGGCTTCGGCTACGCAGCTTACGAGATTCAGGCCTCCTGGCCTCCACTAGGGACTGCTTTTGCTAGTTTCCTGACTGGCACGGGTCTATCCGAGAGTACACTGGTAGCGATATACAAATGGGCCTGGTGGCTTCACTATGCCATAATCCTTGGCTTCATGGTCTATATCCCCCGTTCAAAGCACCTGCACATCCTCTTATCACCCTTCAACGTGTTCTTCAAATCCCTGGGTCCTAAAGGTGCCCTTAAGCCCATCGACCTGGAACAGGCCGAGACCTTTGGAGTACCAAAAATCCAAGACTTCACTTGGAAGGACTTACTTGATCTTTACACCTGTGCGGAATGCGGCCGCTGCCACGACATTTGCCCGGCTCAATTTAGTGGTCAACACCTCGACCCCAGGGAAGTAATTTTGAACCTCAAAGAGCATTTGTTAGAGGTTGGCCCCGAATTGCTTCGCGGCAAGGCAGAAGCCTCTTCTACCAATCCCGGCACAGCAATGATTGGAGGGGTGATAACCGAAGAGGTAATCTGGGAGTGCACTACCTGCCGTGCCTGCCAGGAGGTTTGCCCGGTTAGTATAGAGCAAATGACTAAAATTATTGATATGAGGCGAAACCTGGTGCTGGAGCAGGCATCAATACCTGAGACGGGAGAGGGAGCCCTCAAGAGCATTGAGACCAGGGGACACCCCTGGCGAGGAACCACCTTGAGCCGAACTGACTGGGCGGAAGGACTGGATATTAAGATTTTAGCTGAAGATAGTGACATAGACATTCTATTTTGGGTTGGTTGCACCTCGGCACTAGAGGAAAGAAGTACGAAGGTGGCTCAGGCTGTAGCCAAGGTACTGAAGCTAGCCGGGGTTAATTTTGGCATCCTTGGGCCTGAGGAAAGCTGCTGCGGTGAGCCGGCCCGTCGTCTGGGTAACGAGTACCTCTTCCAGATTCAGGCTGAGAAAAATATTGAGCTACTGAAGAGTTATAATGTGAAGAAGATAGTCACCGCCTGTCCTCATGGCTATAATACCTTAAAGCATGAATACCCCCAGTTTGGGGGAGAGTTTGAGGTTATACACCATACCGAGTTTATTGCTAATCTGCTAAAAGAAGGCAAGCTAAAAATTAACAAAGGTGCTGGAGGAGTAGTAACTTACCATGACGCTTGCTACTTGGGAAGATACAATGATATTTTTGAACCACCGCGAAAGATTCTGAGTAACTTGCCTGATGTTACCTTAGTTGAGATGGAGCGCAATCGAGAACTAGGTTTCTGCTGCGGCGGTGGTGGTGGTCACATGTGGCTCGAAGAACACGCTGGCCGTAGAATCAATGAAGTGCGCACCGAGCAGGCAATTGAAACCAAAGCTCAGATTGTGGCTACCGCCTGTCCTTTCTGCCTGCAGATGTTCGAAGACGGCATAAAGACGAAAGCGGCCGAGGAATCACTTAAAGTCATGGATATTGCCGAGTTAGTAGCAGAATCAACGGAATAGCATCTTTACCCAATATTACCGGAGGAAACCCAACCTAGGAGGATTGTATGAGAAAAGTAACCATAGTTGGCGTTGGGCAGACAAAATTTAGTGGTCCTCAGGAAAAGACAGAGGTTGAGTTATTTGCTGAAGCGGCTATGGATGCGCTCAACGAGTCAAACCTGAAGCCAAAGGATATACAGGCTCTATTCCTGGGTAACTGTCTGGGGGATTTCTCCGAGGGACAGAGTATGGTGCAGGCTTTCGCTGCGGAAAGTATTGGTTGCTCTGGTATTCCGGCTAGCAGATACGAGGGAGCCTGCGCCTCAGCCAGTATGGCAGTAAGAGATGCCTTCTTATGGGTTGCTTCCGGTTTCTATGATATAGTGCTAGCTGGTGGCACAGAAAGGGCGGCCACCATGGGCACCCCCCTAGCCACCCGAACTTTCTCCATGTTTAGTGACAGCCGCTATGAATACCCCTCAGGCATTACCTTCCCAGCTGTATTTGCCATGTTAGCCCATCTTTACTCGGCTACCTACAGCATACCTTTAGCCAAGCTTAAAGAGCAAATGGCTATGGTGTCAGTTCAATCTTACCGTCACGGTATGTTTAACCCCAAAGCACACTTACATAAGGAGGTAGATATAGACGCAGTGCTCAAATCCTTCATGGTGTGCTCACCAATCCAACTGCATGATTGCTGCCCATTCTCCGATGGTGGTTCTGCCATCGTTCTAGCTTCAGAAGAGGTAGCCAAGAAGCTCACTGACAAAGCAGTCTATATTACCGGTGTTGGCCAGGCTTCAGCCGGTCCTTTATCCAGCCAGCAGGACTATTTACCACGAATTAGAGCCAGGGAACTATCAGCCAAACAAGCCTATGATATGGCTGGGCTAACGCCACAGGATATAGACCTCTGCGAGCTTCACGATTGCTTCAGTATTGCCAGCCTGATTGCCGCTGAGAGTCTTGGCTTCTTTGAGCTTGGCAAATCAGGTGAAGCCTGGGAGAAGGGCGAAGCTGACATTGGTGGCAAGATAGCCATAAACCCCTCTGGCGGGCTAAAATCTAAAGGACATCCCATCGGTGCCACTGGTGCTGGCCAGGTTTACGAAGTAGTAAAACAATTGAGAGGAGAAACAGAGCCAGAGCGACAGGTAGAAAGTGCTAAGACAGGGATGACTGATACGCTGGGCGGAGATGGCGGTACCCTGGTTAACCTGATTCTACAGCGGGGCTGGTAGATATTACACGATTAAGTTCTGAGGAGACTGAAAATGGAATCTAGTCTTACTTTCAAAGAATATAACGAGGCGCTTAAGCAGAATAAACTGCTAGGCTTAAAGTGCCAGGATTGTGGTGTGATAACGGTGCCACCAAAGATGGCTTGCCGAAAATGTACCAGTCCGAATATGGAAATCGTCGAATTAACCGGCAAGGGTGAAATTAAAACCTTTACTAATGTTAATGTAGCTTCAGAAGGGCGCGAGGGTGAAGTACCCTATATGATAGTGCTGGTTGAACTTGATGAAGGGCCGTGGATAATGGGTAATTTAACTGGTATCGACCCCGGTGAAGCCAATATGGAGCTAATTGGCAGAAGAGTGAAGATGGGGCACAAAGTATTCCCGGGCGATAAGTATTCAGCGGGTGATGCGGCTAGTCCACTGTTTAGCTTCGAAATCTAACGGCCGGCTTAAATTATTTACTAAACCGATTGATAATCTGTAAGGCAGCCGAATGAGGATTGGTCTTTCTTCGTACCAGGTCGTCTACCAGCCTTTCCAGGTAATCACCTTTATCAAACTGTTGATATATATAATCTCTAAGATAACTTTCAATAGCCTCAATCAACTCCAGTTTCGCCCTCTGCTTACGGCGTCTTTCCAGCCCTCCACTGGAAACGAGGAATTCTCGGTGCCTCAGGATTGCCTTCACTAATTCTTCCGTGCCTTTGCCATAAATTGCCTCGGTTAAGACAATATTAGGCTTCCAATCACTGGGGGAGTAAGACTTCATCCCAAGCATAACTTCTAGTTCACGTTGTATATTGTCAGCCCCCTCCCTATCTGCCTTGTTTATAACAAAGATGTCGGCTGCTTCCGTGATGCCAGCTTTCATCATTTGAATTTCATCTCCCATTCCTGGAGTTAAGATAACAATAGAGGTGTCAGCAACTTTGGTAATATCTACTTCTGTTTGCCCAGCACCCACTGTCTCTACCAGGATAATATCCTTACTCATCGCATCCATAATATGAAGCATACTGGTGGTAGCCTTTGATAGTCCCCCGCTCCAGCCTCTGGTGGCTAGACTTCGAATAAATACACCCTTATCTAGACTATGTTTTTGCATCCTTACTCTATCACCTAATATCGCCCCACCGGTAAAGGGACTGGTAGGGTCAATAGCAATAACCCCGATTGTCATATTTTCTTTCCTAAAGATACTAATTAGAGCGTCAACCAAGGTACTCTTGCCCACACCTATGGCACCGGTCACTCCAATTACATGGGCTCTTCCGGTGTGAAGATAAATGCTCTCTAATTCTTTAATGGCTGTCGGAGCGCCATCCTCAATGTCCCTCATGAGCCTGGCGGCGGCTCGAACATCGCCTTCTAATATTTTATTGGTTAGTCTCGCCTTCATTTCCTGGCGTGCCTCAGTTGCATCTAGGCTCCTCCATATTGGTCGCGCAGTACCCGTTTCAGGATTTTGCCCATTGGATTACGGGGAAGCTCATCCACAAAAACCACCGACCTTGGTCTCTTGAAACTGGATAACCTTTCCCGGCAATACTGTATTATCTCTTCAGCAGTAGCTACTTCCCCCTGTTTAAGCACTACTATTGCTCTGGGCTGCTCACCCCACTCTTCGTCAGGGATACCAATTACCGCTGCCTCCTCAACTTTGGGGTGAGTAAGCAACACGGCTTCGACTTCCTCAGGAGAGATATTCTCTCCGCCTCTGATAATCATATCCGTTGCCCTGCCAGCAAGATAGAAGTAGCCAGCTTCATCCATATAGCCCATGTCACCAGTGTGTACCCAGCCATCTTTGTCTATGGTCTTCTCTGTTTTTTCCTCGTCCTTCCAGTATCCAGTCATTATCCTGGGTCCCCTGGTTACAATCTCCCCTACCTGTCCCACTGGTAGCTCACGACCATCCTCATCAACAATCTTCATTTCAACATCGGACATGGGCTTACCAATGGAGGAAAGCCTCTTGAGCTTTTTCTCCCTTTCTTCTTCGGTGCCACTAATGATATGGTCTTCAGGGCCCAGCGTGGTAATGGTTGACGCTGTTTCCGTCTGCCCAAAGGCATTGATAAAGCTAACCCCGGGGAAGACTTCCACTGCCTTCTTGATGACCTCAAGGGGCATAGGGGCAGCACCATAGGTTATGACTTTCAGACTGCTCAGGTTATGCTTAGCAAAATCAGGATGCTCCATCAATTGTTTGAGCATGGTGGGAACCATCATCGCTCGGTTGGCTTTCTCATTTTCCACCAGTTCCATCCATTCTTTAGCATCAAACTGCCGCTCCATGAGCAGAGTCCGTCCTCCATAAATAGCAGCCATCATCGCCTGAATACCAGCCACATGGTACAAAGGAACAGTAAGAATATTCCTCTCCTCTAACTCCGGGTCGGCCGGGGTTACATTCTCCAACACATAAATGGCAAAGCTATTGTGAGACAGCATGACTCCTTTAGGGAAACCAGTAGTGCCTGCGGTATACATCAATATGGTGGTATCATCATCGTCAATCTCAGTAACTATCTCCTCAGCTGGTGACGAAGCTACCATATCTTCATAGTACAGCATACCGTCATGCTTGCTTTCTATGGATACGAAATGACGTACCGAGGTCAGAGCCGAACGTAGGGAGTTTACCGGTGCAATATAGCGCTCACCGACAAGCAAAGTGCTAGCTTCAGCAGTATTAAGCATGTAGGTGAGTTCGTTCCCCTTGGCTCTGAAGTTTAAGGGTACATAGATAGCCCCAAGCTTTGCCGCCGCAAAATAGGCTTCCACAAACTGATTACAGTTTACCTGTAGCATGGCTATCCGGTCGCCTTTTTTGACATCCAAGTGTGAAAGCGCATTGGCCAGCCTATTCACCCGTTCATTTAGCTGGCTGAAGGTATACCTTTTTCCTTCAAAGACAATGGCGGTCCGCTCAGGACAGATTGAAGTGGCTATACTGAGAAAATCTGCAGTGTTCATTCCTTACCTTCTTTATAATAATAAGCTCTTAATCAACTGAATTGTAATACAACCTATTGAATAAACTCAACTGCTACTCTTTTCTGTTACCCGTTCTACTATCTTTGACATTGTTTCACCAGCTTTAGCCCTAATCAAGACAGTAGCTCGTTTATCCATAGGAGTGGGACTGAGGTTGATAATAATTAGCTTGGCTCCCCGCTTAACAGCATAATCAGGCATATAGGCAGCGGGGTAGATAATCAAGGTGGAGCCAATCACGATAAATAGGTCACAGTGAGATGAGCGATGGGTTGCCTCTTCCAATACCTCTGCCGGTAGCGCCTCACCAAAGAAAACAGCGTCAGGTTTCAGTATGCCATGGCAAACCTCACAGTCTGGGATTTCTTCACCAACATCAAGTCTGGCCTTAATCTCCGTCAAAGGATAATGCTTGCCACAGCTCAGGCATACCGTCCACTGCATATTGCCGTGGAGTTCAAACACCTTGTCATTTGGCACTCCCGCCTTTTGATGAAGGCTATCTACATTTTGGGTAATGACGCAATCAAGCTTGCCCAATCTATCCAGCTCAGCGATGGCGTAGTGGGCAGGGTTTGGTTTAGCCTCAGTGGTTAGACCTCCCTCCTTAAACATCTGCCACTGCTTATGTCTCGCTTTGGGACTACTAATAAACTTCTGATAGGTGAAGTCATCAGGGTCAAACCTGTCCCAGATACCACCAGGGCTGCGGAAATCAGGAAGTCCCGATTCAGTGCTAATCCCGGCGCCGGTAAAGACCACCACTCGGTTAGCATTGATAATCAGGTCAGCTACCTTATCGATAAGAGTATCCAAATTCTGCTCTTCCAAGGCTACTCCTTCTAGCACTGTCGTGAGGGCGTGATAAGACTTCCAAGTCTGGTCTCCAGCTCCAGCCCTTGTTTCAGGCTCAGGTCAAGCCCCCTAATGATTGCCTGTTTAGCATAGCTGACTACAGCCGGATCATACGCTGCAATTTTATTAGCCAACTCTTCTGCTCTTGGTAACAGTTCCTTACGAGGTAGCACCTGATTCACCAGCTTCAGGCGGAGTGCTTCCTCAGCATTAATCCATCTGCCAGTTAGTAGTATTTCTAATGCTTTAGCCTTACTAATTGTTCGGGGCAGGGTCTGGGTACCACCGGCGGCGGGAATTATACCCAGCCCCGGCTCAGGCATACCAAACTGGACATCTTCCGAAGCCAGCCGTATATCGCAGCACAGAGCAATCTCTATACCATCGCCTAGAACATAGCCGTGAAGAGCAGCGATTAACGGTTTGTCAATGCTCAAGAAAAGCCCCCAAACATCACGCTCCCAGCGCACCTGTCGAGCAATCGTCGGAGATGGCGCAGTAAGGAACTCGGTCAGGTCAGCACCAGCACAGAAAGCCCTTTCCCCAGCACCAGCAAATATAGCTACCCTGATTTCAGGGTCATCCTTAATCGCTCCCAGCACCTGGTAAAGCTCATCTCTCATCTGAATGTTATAGGCATTCAAGGCTTGCGGCCGATTAAGAGTAACATAGCCGATATTATTCTGCTTCTCGTAGATAATCACCTCAAAATTACTCATCAGGATTATTTATTCTACCCATCCCTTGATACTTACTGTCCCTTGAACTGCGGTGGCCTTTTCTCCAAGAAAGCTCTAATGCCCTCGGTCCTATCGGCAGTAGTGTGGAGCAATAAGTAAAGGTCAGCCTCCAGACGCAGCCCCTGCTCAAGGGTTAAGTCCAGCCCTTTGTTTACCGCTTCCTTGGCATATCTGAGAGCAATAGGGCCCTTGGCGGCCATAGTTTTAGCCATAGCCTCGGCTTCAGCGGCCAGCTCCTCTTGAGCCATTACCCTATTGACCAACCCTATCGCCAATGCCTCATCGGCATTTGTAACATCAGCGGTAAGGATTAATTCCAGGGCTTTACCTTTACCCACTAGGCGAGACAGCCGCTGGGTACCGCCATCCCTGGGGATAAGCCCTTTCGCTACCTGAGGTAAGTCAAACTTGGCTTTATCTGAGGCCAGTCTAATATCACAGCTTAAAGCCAACTCCAACCCCTGCCCCAGCGCATCACCGTTGATAACAGCAATAACTGGCTGGTCTAGACTGGCTATAGTTGTGGCAGCACCGTAGTTGTCACTGTAATCCGGCAATGCCAGCTCCCCACCACTACAGAACGCCTTATTCCCGGCTCCAGTAATTATGACAACATAAATATCATTATCCTGGTTTATCTGACAGCAGACAGCTTCTAGTTCCTGAGCCATCTGCAGATTGATAGCGTTACCTGCTTCAGGTCGGTTGAGGGTTAAGCGAGCAATATGGTCCTCTTTAGTGTAGATAACGGTAGTATAAGGCATATCGGTCTTTTCCCTCTGTAAGAGTTTACTGGGTTAACCTGAGAGGTTTAGCCAATTTTAACCGACTTGGCGGTTAGCGTCAATAAGACAATGGCAGATATTATTGAGACAGCATTGCGGGCAGAGGGGGCGGCTTTGGCAAACATCTTTGGCTAAGCAAACCAGTAGCGCATGGTATTCATTGAACAACTGGGTATCAGCAGGCAGGTTGTCCATAAAAAGTTCTTGGTAGGCGGTGTAAGCATTCTTGGTCGGGGCTAGACCAATGCGGTTCACAATGCGGCGGGTATAAGCATCAATAACAAAAATTGGTTTATTAGCAACATACAATATTATAGAGTCGGCCGTCTCCTGCCCAATGCCATGGACGGAGAGAAGCTGCCGGCGGAGGTGGTAGGTATCAGTAGCAAATAGCTTATCCAAGTCGTCATCATAGTCCATAAGCCAGTGGGCAAAGGATTTGAGCTTTAGAGCCTTGGCATTATAATAACCACAGGGATGAATAAGCCTAGCCAGTTTGGGGAGGGGCATCTGGCGTAGTGCCTGGGGTGATAGCGCCTTGGCTTGTTTCAGGTTGGCTATGGCCTTTTCCACATTGCCCCAGGCGGCTGATTGAGTCAAGATAGCGCCAACTATTACCTCAAAGGGCTCCTGTGCTGGCCACCAGTGTTGAGGTCCATAGCCAGCCATCAGTTGCTGGTAGATGTTTAGCAATGTTTGACTTACTGATTGGTTATCCATGGGGGCACTTTGGCATCAGCTACCGAATCATATCCGGGGATGTAGGGTTTTATATCAATAACCGGCGTGCCATCAATAGCGTCCAGTCCTTGAACCTTTAATATGTTGCCTTGACGCTCAAGCAATCTAACGGTAGCCTTGCCTATTGGGTTAGGCCTATTTGGAGAGCGAGTAGCGAAACGTCCCACCAAGGGAAGCTCCGAGTTACCTCTAGGATGAATTCTGCACGGCAGTTGAGTAGTGGTAGCAACCTGGTGCATCCAGTAGAGAACTATGATATGAGAAAACTCTTCCAGAGCATCAAGAGCCTCAGTTAAGCTGCTGTCGACCACGATTTCGGAGACTATTTCCTGCCAGCTATACTCGGACTCTGGCTTTCGCTTAACTTCATTTCTGATAATACCGATAGCTTTTAGCGTCATGCCTGGCATTTCTCAACCTCACTCTCAATGTTTCCCACTCGCCATTATAAACAAAGAGAGGCTATTTTGAAAGTTGCCGGGAAAAAGCAAGGAGAGGAGGACACAAAAAGTGAGCTTCATAAGCACTCTTTAACTTGGTGTCATAGCATGTATTATATGCTACAATTAGCCTAAACTACCATCGTATGATGTGATAGAGCTGAACTCAACGAGTGTTTAGGTAAGGATTGTGGAGCAATCAGATCTAGTTA
>CAZQZA010000030.1:0-11973 GCA_964597725.1 uncultured Dehalococcoidales bacterium
CCGCGACAACCTGCTTGGAAGGCAGGGACTCTGCCAACTGAGTTACTCCCGCAAAACCGTATCTATTTTAGCCCCAAATCCCTTTTCTGTCAAAAGGGCGGTGCCAGCTTCGGCAAAAACCGAGCTCTCCAGCTTGGTTGATGGCTACTGCCTCTGCGCCTATCTGTAGGTGCTAATGAAGTCGTTTAGCAACCTATCCCCTGACTTCCTTCCTTAATAAGGGAAGGGAGACGCTTCTTGAAGGAGTTGGCACCCCTTCAAACTACCCTCAATGAGTGACCTGTATTGTGTGGTGCTGAACAATTCCAACCAGGAACTCAGGAATTTAAGAGGGGCGAAGCCCCTCCCTAAAATCTTTTCCCCCCTCTCAAGGGGAGGGGATTAAGGGGGGTAAGTTAACAAACAATCTGGTTAAAATATCTGGTGAGGGGCTTGACAAGGGTGGTATAATACAGAAAAGTGGGGTTCGCCAAATGGCGAATTAGTGGTGTGTTCGGGTATAGAGCTAAAGGGTATTGACAAGTTGTTTTATAATTATTATTGTAAGAGGCCTCTTAAGTGACATGTGGTAATTGGTATCAGGCATTGCATAATGGAAGGTAAGCTTGGTTACGGTCAAAATTGAACTGGAACGCTGTGACGGTTGTGGTAAATGTGTTGAGGAGTGTCCCATGGGTGTTTTCCAGATGGCAAGCAACAAGGTGCAGGCAGTAAATGAAGATGATTGCATCACCTGCCGTCTGTGTGAAACAGTTTGCCCCAAACTTGCTATCACTATAATTGAGTGAAGCCCGAATAAAATATGAAGGAGGTGCTGATGGAGCATTTGTGAATGGGAGCCAGGAAAAAATTATAGAAGGAGGGTAATAATGCCTACTGTTTACGACCCCATTAAAGTTGGTACCATCTGGCTCAAGAACCGATTTATCGTGGCAGCCACGGTGAAGAATCATGCTGATGAAAGTGGCTGGATAAACCAGAGAGTCCTGAACAACTACGAGGCGGAGTCGGACGGACCGGCCCTGGTTACTGTCGGCATGAGCTTTACCGATAGACTTGGTAAGTGCTTTGTGCGTCAGCTAGGGGTTCACGAAGACCACTGTATGGGCGGAATGTACGAACTTGCCGAAGTCATTCAGCGGCGGGGCGCCAAAGCTGCCGTACAGATTTCCCACGGCGGCACTCTTTGCGGCAATAGTCTTGTCGGCGACCAAGAAGTTTGGGGACCATCGGAAAAGCCGCTATTGCCCGGACAAAGGGTGCATCAAATGACTACGGCGGAGGTAGAATACGCTATTGAAGGCTACGCCAAGGCAGCCGCCAGAATCAAGGCGACTGGGTTTAACGCCGTGGAACTCCATGCCTGCCACGGGTCAATGTCTTTAATGTTCCAGTCCCCGTTCCATAATGTTGGCCGCACCGATAAGTACGCTGACCGATTTCTTTTTCTCCATGACTGCGCGCAAGCTATGAGGGACGCTGTGGGACCCGATTTTACCTTCGGTGTTCGCCTGAGTGTCACTGAATTTGGGATGGAAGACCTGGGCTACCCGGGAGTGACCACAGAGGAGACAATAACCATAGTAGTTCCCATGCTGGAGAAAATAGGTGTAGACTGGATACATGCTTCCTGTGGCCGTATCGCTATCACTCCCCACCACAATTTCCCGCCGGTATACGAACCGCATGGTGTCAATGTGAACCTTGCTGAAGCCGTCAAGAAGGTAGCCCATGTCCCGGTGATAGCGGTGGGGCGTCTTATGGACCCGAAGCTGATAGAAAAAATTATTGAGGACGGCCGGGCAGACATGATAGGGTTGTGCCGACCCATTATCGCTGACCAGCGCTTTGTCAAGAAGATGATTGAGGAGCGCACCGATGATATTCGCAAGTGCGTAGGCTGTAACTGGTGTCTGCACTGCCTGTTCATCCAACACGACTGTGGATGCACCATGAACCCGCTTTACGGTTATGAAAAGGAATGGGAGGTGACGCCAGCACCGAAAGCCAAGAAGGTAATGGTTGTTGGTGGTGGTGTGAGTGGTCTGCAGGCAGCCCTGACGGCATCACAGCGAGGGCACGAGGTAACCCTTTACGAGAAAAGTGGTGAGTTGGGGGGGCAGGCCAATCTAGCGGCTGCTTTCCCGCGCCTTTACACGCGCGATTTGCGGAATCTGCCCGATTGGTTAGCCAGGGAAGTCAAGAAGACATCAGTTAAGGTAGTCCTCAATACTGAGGTTACACCGGAGCTGGTAGCCAAGGAAAAGCCGGATGCCATTGTGGTGGCTACGGGTGCCAAGGAAATGGCAGCCGCACTGCCCGAGGGAGCCAAGAATGTGGCCTATCTCTGGGATTACCTGCGCGGTACCGCCAAGATAGGCAATAAGGTTGTCGTACTTGGCGGAAATGACGGTGCGGAGGCAGCACTATCCCTGGCCAGAGAGGGCAAGGAGGTTACCCTGGTAGAGGAGAGTGGCGACATACTCTTACCACCATACATCTTTCTGTTTAGTGCCCGGCGAGAACCGATGTTCCGCTGGCTCAAAGAGGAGAAGGTAAATGTTCTGACCAATCACAAGCTGACGGCAGCGACTGGTAACCAAGTGACGCTGGTAGACCAGTGGGGCGTGAAAAAAACCGTAGCTTACGATACTATCTTGGTAGCCGTAGGTCGGGAACCGGTAAGCGAACTGTACCAGGCTATAGGCACCAGAGGCAAAGAAGTTTACCTAGTTGGTGATGCCAGAGAGCCGAGAAACATGAAGGATGACAATCAGGAAGCCTTCTCGGTAGGCCGGCATATTTAGCTGGAGGAAACGGCGGCGCCCCGGTTTAATTAAAGCCAAAGCGCCGCCGGGTTCAGAATAGGAGGTCTACAAGGTGGCAGTAAAAGAGGCCTATTTGCTTGAGGGTGGTTATCTGTACCTGGACAAAAGCATTCTTCTCTGGGGCCGCGGTTACGGTCAAGAACAAAAGATTCCCGTATGCATGGCTCTTCTAGAAACCGATAAGGGGTGGGTCTTGATAGATACAGGTCTCAACCCTCAGGGCGTTCTAGAACCAGAAAAGGCCTGGGGCGAACGGGCAAAAGTGGTTCGGCCAGAGCTGAAACCCCAGGATGATGTGCGCTTCCGCTTAAGAGAACTGGGACTCAATGTCAGTGATATTAAGTATGTGATACACACGCACCTGCACTGGGACCATACTGGTGGTAACCGCTTTTTCACGGAAGCCACCTTTTTTGTTCAGAAAGCAGAGTACCGCTTTGCTTATTGGCCCGACCGACATGTTCAAGCCTCGTACATGCGTGACCATTTCCACTGCGGTGTCCACTACGAGACTGTGGAAGGAGATGTTGAAATACTGCCTGGTATCACACTGCTACACACTCCAGGTCATACACCGGGACACCAGTCTGTTCTGGTGAACCTAGCGAACGGCGAGTATCTGCTGTTTGCTGGTGATGCGGCTTACACACTGGATAACCTCACGGAGATGCTTCCCCCGGGCAACAGTTGGGACCCTTTGGCATCGGTAGCTAGCCTGCAGAAGCTAAAAACCATTCAAGCCTTAACGGGTGCCTTTTTGTTGCCATCACACGATTTAGAATTCTGGGCAGAAATGCCCAAATCACCAGCTCCCCTGAGAGGGTCGCTGGAGAAAAAGGAGGAAATTAAAAAATGATATGGGTAGTCTTTGCGATAGTATTCCTTATTCTTTTCTATAATGGCTTTATGATACTGGGCAAGTATGGCGGTAAACAGGCAGCAGTTATGAATATAGCCGCTGGATTGGGTATCGGGGGTATAGGCGTATGGGTTGGTATGGTAGACCAGCTGGCTGGAGTGGGTCCAACTCAGTCTCTGGTAGCGGCCGCCACCTGTATCTGTTTTGCCATTACCTACTTCCTACTAGCTGGAGAGATTTTTGCCGGAACTGACTTTAAGAGTCTGGGTTACTACTGCTTCCCGGTATCCATTTTTATGTTACTGTGGGGCTTGGGCTTTGTCCATGTAGTGGGAAACGCTTTAGTTTTCATGCCCGAATTTGCTTTCCTGTGGCTTAGTTGGGCAGTTCTATTCTTCGTATTCTTCTTAGTTTGGGGACTTGGCAAAACTGGACTGGCAAAATTTGCCGGGTACCTTACTATCATTATCGCCTTTGTTACAATTCTCTACCCAACAATAGCCTGGATGAATTACCTTTCAGTTGGCTGGTAAGATGGCTTTGTCCTGAAAAGGATGGTATTGTGGCCGGGGGGGCTTTAGATTTCGGCAACGGATGAGTTAGTTGCACGCCGAGAGTTGCTTTGTACTAGAATGTGAAGGTACATAGTGGCTCTCGGCTGCATTTTACCATCCGAACAACGCAAGGTGGCACTCAGGCAGCAGTCTAACAAGTGCCAATCAAGCAAACGGTTGGAGGAACCTAAGAAACGAATCCTCAAGCCAGCCGAGGCTGAATCTTGAGTGATAAGAGGTTTTGGTGTTATACTACCCCTAGGAGGGATACTAGTGGGAACATGGGAAGAGCTGGTCACCCAGCTTCAAGAAAAAGAGGAACGAGCTAAGCTAGGCGGAGGCCGTGAAAAACAGGAAGCCCAAAAGGCAAAGGGAAAACTGCTCTGCCGCGAACGGATAGATGCTTTAGTGGACCCAGGGTCATTCGTGGAAGTTAACATGCTGGCCGAAACCCAGACCTTTGAGTTTGATATGCAGAAAAAAAAGATACTGGGAGATGGAGTAGTTACTGGGTTTGCTACTATTGAAGGCCAACGTGTTTTCGTTTTTTCACAAGACGTAACGGTTTTTGGTGGCTCAACGGGACGTGCACACGGAGAAAAAATCAATTATCTGCTCCGAATGGCTCGCAAGGCTGGCGCCCCGGTGATTGGACTTTACGAGTCTGGAGGGGGACGCCTCCAGGACGGCATGCAAAATGAATCGGGGTATGGACAAATGTTTTACGAAAATACTTGCTGTTCTGGCGTGGTTCCCCAGATTGCTGGAATCATGGGCGCCTGCACCGGTGGCGGGGTTTATTCTCCAGCCCTTATGGACTTCATCATTCAGGTCGAAAAAACTGCCCAGATGTTTATTACCGGACCCGCAGTGGTCAAGGAGGTTACCGGAGTCGAGGTCACCTTTGAAGAATTGGGGGGGGTTAAAATTCACTCAAGGGAATCAGGGGTGACTCATCTGGTAGCCAAAGATGACACCGACTGCTTAGGTCTGATTCGGAAACTGTTATCCTATCTTCCTCAAAACAACAGAGAAAGCCCTCCGGTAATCCCGAGTGGAGATGACCCATTCCGCTTGAATGAGATCCTTACAGAGATTGTACCTACCTCCCCTAAAAAGACCTACGATATGCGCTTGGTGATTAGGGAAATTATGGACCGTTCGGAATTCTTTGAGATTCAGCCCCTCTTTGCTCAAAACATGGTCATTGGCTTCGGTCGCCTGGATGGCCACGTGGTGGGGGTGGTAGCTAACCAACCTCGCTATTTAGGTGGAACTATCGATGTCAATGCAGCCGACAAAGCCGCCCGATTTATTCGGTTTTGTGATTGCTTTAATATCCCATTGATTATTTTAGCCGATGTGCCAGGTTACTTACCTGGGGTAGATCAGGAGGGGAAAGGAATCATACGACACGGCGCCAAGATGCTCTATGCTTTTTCCGAAGCTACTGTACCTAAAATTACATGTGTAATTCGGAAGTACTATGGTGGTGCCATCCCAGCCATGTGTTGTCATGAAACAGGTGCTGACCTATTGTTTGCTTGGCCTACCGCAGAATTTGCCATGCTGGGAGCAGAAGCAGCAGTGGCTATTCTGTATAAGAAAGAAATCGCTGAAGCGGATGACCCGGAGAGGGTTCGTCAAGAAAAAATCAAAGAATATAAGGAAACTATTACCTCACCTTATTATGCGGCGTCGAAGCAATACATAGATGGTATTATTCGGCCGGCAGACACCCGCCAATGGTTTATTTATGCATTGAATTTATTGAAGAACAAGAAAATTGAAGGGACAACGTGGAAAAAGCACGGAAACATCCCTTTGTAGAATAATTTCCTTATAATCATAATAAAGGAGGCCAGATATGGGTGGGCCACTACAGGAAATTAGGGTCCTTGACCTAACGCAGGCATTATTTGGACCTTTCGCTACCATGCTACTTGGTGATTTAGGTGCGGAAGTGATTAAGGTTGAGAATCTGAAGGGGGGTGATTTAGCTAGGGGCAACGGCCCCTTTGTAAATGAGCTAAGCACTTACTTTCTCAGCCTTAATCGTGGTAAGAAAAGCATCGCGCTAAATTTAGCCACCGAGCCGGGAAGGGAGGTACTCTTAAAACTGGCGGAAAGTGCTGACGTGTTCGTAGAGAATTTTGTGCCTGGCAAAATAGGGAAATTGGGTCTTGACTATGAAACAGTGAGGCAGCGTAATCCCAGAATCATTTACGCTAGCGGCTCTGGCTTTGGTCAACATGGCCCTTATGCTACAAAGCCCGCTTTTGACATCATTATTCAGGCCATGGGCGGCATCATGAGTATTACTGGGGAACCGGGGAGACCTCCAGTTAGACCAGGCGCATCCTATGGCGATATTGCTGCTGGCCTATTCTTGTGCATCGCTATTCTGGCTGCTCTGCAGGAGCGCCAGGTAAGTGGGCAAGGACAACTAATAGACATTGCCATGCTAGACTGCCAGGTAACTGTTCTGGAGAATGCCTTTGTCCGCTATCTCAATACGGGTGAGATACCCCAAGCTATTGGCACCAGGCACCCCGTCATTACACCATTTCAAGCTTTTCCCACCAAGGATGGCTACGTTACAGTAGCTGCGAGAGGTGGGGTCAGAGACCAGTGGCCTCTTTTCTGTGCTACCATCGGTCGTCTTGACCTCATGGATGACCCAAGATTTGAAACCGGCTGGCTGCGCACTCAGAATTATGAAGTGCTGGAGCCAACCTTGACAGAGGCAATGAAAACTAAGAGCACTAAAGAATGGGTTGAAGAACTGGAGCAGGTTGGGATACCCTGCAGTCCAGTTAATACTATTCCTCAGGTAGTAGTTGATGAGCAAGTGACTGCTAGAGGCATGATTGTTGAACTAGATGACCCCAGAGCCGGCAAGGTCAAAGTCGTAAATACACCTTTTAATTTTTCCAGAACCCAATGCCAGGTGACACGAACCTCTCCCGATTTAGGAGAACACACACAAGAGATTCTGAGCCACTTATTAGGAATGACCCAGACAGAGATTAGCCACCTGAAAGAGCTGGGAGTGATTTAGCCTCAGGAGAAAGGATTTTTATGAAGACAAAAGAGGAATATATTGAAAGTATGAGGAGAATGCACTTTGAACTTTACATGTTTGGAGAACAGGTTACCAATATCATAGATAATCCTATCATTAGACCCACGATGAACTGTATGGCAGCAACCTATGAAATCGCTGAAGAAGATAAATTCCCCGAGTATCAAAATATTATAACCGCCACCTCCCACCTTACCGGGAAGAAAATAAACCGCTTCTGTCACATCCACCAGAGTATCGAAGACCTAGTTAGCAAATCAAAGATGGGTAGGCTACTGGGCGTCTATACTGGCTCTTGCTTTCAGCGTTGCGTTGGTATGGACGCCTTAAATGCCCTATCAATAGTGACCTATGACATTGACCAGAAGTACGGAACTAAATACAATAAACGCTTCTTAGAGTATTTGAAGTATGTTCAAGATGAAGACCTCGTCTGCTGTGGCGCCATGACAGATGCTAAGGGTGATAGAAGCCTTCGCCCAGCTGAGCAGGCTGACCCAGACCAATATCTTCACGTGGTGGAAGAAAAACCAGATGGTATCATAGTTCGTGGAGCTAAGCTACACCAGACAGGAGCAGTGAATTCCCATGAGATTATCTGCATGCCGACTAGGGCTATGCGTGAAGAAGATAAGGGCTATGCTATCTCCTTTGCCTTACCAGCCGACACTGCAGGAATCATCTACGTCTATGGAAGGCAGCCTTGCGACACCCGAAAGATAGATAGTCCAAGTATGGACGTAGGTAATGTCCTTTACGGTGGGCAGGAGTGCATGGTCATTTTTGATAATGTATTTGTCCCTCGGGAACGTGTGTTCATGTATAAGGAATGGGATTTTACGTCTGACCTGGTGGAAAGCTTTGCTTCCTATCACCGCCAAAGCTATGCCTGTAAGTCAGGTATTGGTAATGTCCTGATTGGCGCATGTCAACTGATTGCCGAATACCAGGGCACTTCAAAGGCTGCTCATATCAGAGACAAAATCATTGATATGATTCAGCTTAACGAAACTATGATGTGTTGTAGTCTTTCTTGTGCCTATGAAGGCCATAAAGAGCCCTCCGGAACCTACTGCGTCAATACTCTATTGGCAAATGTATCCAAACTAAATGTGACCAGATTCCCTTATGAGTTAGCCAGGTTTGCCCAAGAGATTGCTGGTGGTATTATATTGACCATGCCTTCTGAAAAGGACCTTAAGGAACCTAGGATAGGTAAACATGTTGCCAAATATCTAAAAGGTATCCAGGGTGTCCCTGTGGAAAACCGTATCCGTATAGTGAGGCTGATTGAAAATCTTACGACGGGCCTAGGGGCTGCATGTTATCTAGCTGAATCTATGCATGGTGCCGGCTCACCCATGGCTCAGAAAATCATGATTGGTAGACAAACTAATATAGATGAAATGAAAAACGCTGCAAAAAGGTTGTCTGGAATTGAGGCTGCTTCGTAAATTTAATAAGCAAACATGAGGAAAAACAGATGGGGAAAAATGAAAATCCTTCGCGTTAACATGAAAGAGCTAAAAACAGTTTATGAAGATCTACCAGAAGAATGGAGATTAGTGGGGGGTAGAGGATTGAGTGCCAAAATAATGAATAAGGAAGTGCCTCCTGATGCCGACCCACTCGGCCCAGCGAACAAGCTAATTATTGCTGGTGGACCTCTGGCCGGGACAATGGCTCCCCAGCTAGGTAGGGTTTCGGTGGGTGGGAAGAGTCCTCTAACCTTGGGGATAAAAGAGGCTAATGCCGGCGGTCCGTCAGCACAGAAATTGGACAGGCTAGGTATACGGGCCATCATAGTTGAGAGTATTCCTGAAGACGGAAAACTTTACTGCCTTAAGATTTCCAAGGATGAAGCGGTTCTATTACCCGCTGATGAGTATAGAGGCCTGAAAAACTATGAACTAGTTGAAGAGCTGCATAAGAAATATGGTGAGAAAACGGCAATAATCTCTATAGGCATTGGCGGTGAGAGGAGGTATAAGTCGGCAACAGTTGCCTTTACTGATATCCTAGGAGACCCCTCAAGGCATGCTGGCAGAGGTGGACTGGGAGCAGTAATGGGCTCCAAGGGGCTTAAGGCTATCATCATTGACGACATCGGCACCTCAGCAGTAGATATTGCTGATAAAGTTCTATTTAAAGACACGGTAAAATTCTGGACAAACACTTTAGTAAAAGATATCAGCTGTCAACTTTTCCACACTTTCGGGACGCCGCTAGCAGTCAACACCGCGAGTTATCGAGGGGCTATGCCAGCGGAAAATTACAGCTCAGGTAGGCCTAAAGAGTTTAGAAAGGTGAGTGGTGAAGTCATTAAGAAAAATGTTTGTGAACATGGCGGTAGAATGCATGGTTGCATGCCGGGTTGTGTTGTTCAGTGCTCAATAATCTATAACGATGCTGAGGGAAAACGCTCCGTCTCTGCCTATGAATATGAGGGAATTGCACTGCTAGGAACTAACCTAGGCATTAGTGACCCCGATGCCATAGGTCGGATGCAATTCATTTGCGATGATCTCGGTATTGATTTAATAGAAATAGGAAGTAGTTTAGGTGTGGCGGCAAGTGCCGGAAAGATGAAGCTGGGTAATGTGGAGTCTGCGCTAAAACTGTTTGCAGAAATAGAGCAGGGCACCGAATTTGGCTATGTTCTAGGAAATGGTGTAGTTTCCACAGCGAAAGCCCTTAATGTCAGCAGGGTTCCTGCATTCAAAGGACAGGCTATTCCCGCCCATGACCCTAGAGCGGTTAAAGGAATGGGTGTAACCTATGCCACAAGTCCCATGGGAGCGGACCATACTGCAGGCCTCACCTACAGAATACCACTGCAAAAAACAGGCCAAATAGCAAACTCATTAAGGTTCCAGATAGAAGCAGCGACTTGGGATACCCTCGGGTATTGTCTAAATGCTGTCCCTGTAGGGCAGCCTTCAACTTATGATTTTCTGGCAAATTTGGTCAATGCCCGTTACGGGCTAAATCTGGAAGCTGGTGATATAGCCAACTTGGGCAAGGAAACTTTGAAAGACGAGCTGAGATTCAACGAAGGTGCTGAGTTTAGCAAAATCTATGAGCGTTACCCGGCATTTGTCCGGACAGAAGCACTTCCTCCGACTAACAGCGTATTTGATGTTGAAGATTCTGAGCTAGATAGGATATGGGAAAGATTAGAAACCTTCAGGGAACCCAAAAAAATTTGGGAAGTTCGCTTCCCCTCCCCCCCACCAATTTTATTCGGAGCCGACGTAATCCAAAGACTGGGTGCACGAGCTAAAGCACTCAATATGAAGAAGGCCTTCGTGATAGCGGGCCCGGTTATGAAGAAGATTGGAGTGGCTGACAGGGTTCAGAGAATTTTGCAAAATAGTGATATAGATTCATTTGTCTTTTCTGAAGTAGAACCCGACCCGCCGATAGAGGAAATAGAGAAAGCCGGTGAGCTTTACAAGGAACAGGGTTGTGATGGCTTAGTGGCAGTGGGAGGAGGCAGTTCTCTTGATGCGGCTAAGGCTATTGCCATAAGGGTGTCTCATCCCGGAATTTTGGCAGAATACGAAGCTATGGTGGGAGGAGCAGCTAAAATCAAGCCGCCACTACCGCTGCTGATTTGTATCCCAACGACCTCGGGTACCGGCAGCGAAGTGAATCAATACACGGTAATTACAGATAAACAGAGAGATGTTAAGTTCATCATTATGAGTGACTTGCTCATTCCTAAGTTAGCCATAGTTGACCCTAATCTATGTAGGAGCATGCCCCCCCGGCTAACCGCAGAAACAGGTATTGACGCACTGGCCCACTGTGTTGAAGGGTATGTGGGTATGACTATTCCCTATCACCCCTATTATGAGGCACTTGCCTTCTATGGCGTGAAATTAGTTGGCCGGAGCCTGAGGGCAGCCTATAGTGATGGAGAGAATCTTGATGCCAGGGCGGATATGTGTATGGCGGCCATCAATGGCGGTATTGCCTTTTCTAAAGGTCTCGGCTTAGGCCATGCTATTGGTCACACCATTGGTGCGCATTATCACATTTCCCACGGGAAAGCCGTTGCCCTGGGTCTCCTCTGCTTCGCTAGAGCTAATAAGGGTGTCTGCTTGCAACAGTTCTCGAATCTAGCTTGGGCACTGGATAGCTCAGACGATTTGGAAGCAGCTCTAGTTAAATTGTACAAAGACCTGAAGATACCCACAAGGCTAAGGGATATCGGAATATTGGAAGAGGATTTGAGCAAGATTGCGTTTGAGACATCAGAGGATGTTGCCAATATTACTAGTAATCCCGTGCCACTTAGCGAGCGCCAAATCCTAAAACTGCTTAAAGACGCTTATTAACATCACTCTGGATGTGGGGTAAAAACCATAAGGACTTCGGAAGAGTGCTTGCCGAGCTGAAAAAGATGAAGCCTAATCTCTACATAGGAGGTAAGAGGGTAGGCAGGGACGACCCTAGGATTAGACCAGGCATAAATGTTATGTCTGTCACTTTTGACTCAGCGCAAGAACCAGAGTGGAAAGGCCTGCTGACTGCAGTTGATGAACTACCTGCGGATGCTGTCCTTGTTGCCAGCGAATATGAGGAAGAGCATTTTCTTACCTGGCAGCATCTTATGTTCTTTCAGCGATGTGCCGATTTATT
>CAZQZA010000031.1:0-11680 GCA_964597725.1 uncultured Dehalococcoidales bacterium
TTAATATATGGCAACTATCTTTCGGAAAGAGCTGGCTGACTATTTCACCAGCATAAGAATTTTCATACTATTTCTTCTGGTATTTGGTGCTAGCGCCGCTGGACTTTTTGCCTCATTCCAAGGGATTCGAGGCATAGGGACCGAGACCGGCTTTGTCTTCCTGAAGCTGTTTACCACTTCAGGAACAGCGATTCCGTCCCTGACTACCTTCATTGCCCTCTTTGTCCCCATAATAGGCATCGCCCTTGGCTTTGACGCCATAAACAGTGAACGCTCCAGTGGCACTCTAAGTCGTATCCTGTCCCAACCCATTTACCGAGACAATGTCATCAACGCCAAGTTTCTGGCTGGTATAGCTACTCTTTCTATCATGATATTAGCCACGATACTGATAGTTTCTGGATATGGTCTACGTATGATTGGCGTGCCACCAAATTCGGAAGAAATTATCCGGCTCTTCTTCTATATCGTCTTAACCGTCATTTACGGAGCTTTTTGGATGGGTTTGGCTATACTCTTCTCTGTCTTATTCCGGAAGATAGCTACCTCTCTACTATCTTCAATTGGGCTGTGGTTATTCTTTGGCTTCTTTTGGGTCAGTTTGATAGTACCGGCCATAGCTAAGACAACAGAGATATCCCTAATGCTACAACGGATTTCACCCCACACCCTGTTTGGGGAAGCTACTACGGTACTGCTCCTCCCAATATGGAGAGGTGCCGGGCTACTTACCGCCGGTGAAGAACTACAGTATATGCTGCTCAACCCCTTATCTTTAGGTCAAAGCGTGCTTATTGTCTGGCCTCATATCACTGGCTTAATAGGAATAACCGCCCTCTGCTTTGCGGTTAGCTATGTGCTGTTTATGAGACAGGAGATAAGAGCTACCTAGGAGCAAAGAGCAGGAAAAAACCTAGGTTTTCTCGGCTTGTCTTTCCACAATAATTTTCTGGGTGAGCTGAGACGGCACTTCCTCATAGTGACTGAAGGCTACAGTGAAGCTTCCCCTACCCTGAGTTATTGACTTCAGGTCTATAGCGTAACGTAGAATCTCAGCCAAGGGTACCTGAGCCTCAATAACATTGACTCCATTCTCCGGGTTCATCCCCAGCACCCGGGCTCGCTTGGTGTTAAGGTCACCAATGATATCGCCAGTGAAATCCTCCGGAACAACTACCTTCATACTCATTATTGGTTCTAACAAAATGGGTTGTCCTTGAGACAAGCCCTTCTTCAGCGCCTGGGCTCCAGCAATCTTAAAGCATATCTCCGAGGAATCAACCGGGTGATAGCTGCCATCATATACCGTTGTCTTTATGTCAACCACAGGGTAGCGAGCCAGTACCCCTTCTTGTATCGCCTCATTGAACCCCTTCTCCACCGCTGGAATATAATTCTTGGGTATGCGGCCACCGACTACCTTATCAGCAAACTCACTGCCACTACCCCGAGGCAAAGGTTCCAACTTTAGTAAGACATGCCCATATTGACCATGTCCTCCTGTTTGCTTCTTGTGCTTATACTCCGCCTTAGCTGGTACAGTAATAGTCTCCTTATATGGAACCTTGGGGGTCTTAAGCTCTACACCGACCCCGAATTTGCGCAGCATCTTTTCTGCAGCCACCCCAAGGTGGGTATCGCCAAGCCCAGAGAGAATGGTTTCACCGGTATCAGCATCTCTATGCACCCGAAGCGTGGGGTCCTCCTCAGCAAGCCTAGCCAATGCCATTCCCAGCTTATCTAAGTCAGCCTTGGTCTTGGGATGTACCGCTTGACTAAAAATTGGCTCAAGGAATTGGATAGGAGCAACTTTTATTGGCTTGTCCTGGCTGCACAACGTGTCCCCGGTGCTGGTAAGGCTCAACTTAGCCACACCACCTATATCCCCAGCCCCAAGTTGAGATACTGGTTCCTGAGCCTTACCCTTCAAGATAAATAACTGACCTATACGTTCTCCACCACTCCGATTAGCGTTCCACACCTGAGAATTACTGCTAATGGCGCCAGTGTAAACCCGAAAGTAGGTAAGCTTACCGACATATGGGTCAGCGCTAGTCTTAAACACTAGGGCAGCCAAAGGAGCTGTCTCGCTGGGTTCGATCGTCTGCGGAGACTGCCCGGTAGAATCACCAGCAATAATTACCGCTCGCTCCTTAGGCGACGGCAGATAATTATAAACTGCATCCAGAAGCCAGGTTATCCCTATATTTTGTATCGCCGAGCCAACTAAAACCGGTGTTATTCTGCCACTCAGTGTTGCCTGTCGTAGGCCGTTGCCAAGCTCTTCCAGGCTAAGCTCTTCACCATCTAGGTACTTCTCAATCAGTTTATCGTCAATCTCAGCTACCGCCTCTACCAGCTTCTCTCGAAAAGAATCGACCTTATTCTGCAGCGAGGCTGGTATTTCAGCCTCCTTTGCCTCAGAGCCGATAAAGGCTTTCTTCGTCAGCAGGTCAACCACACCTTGAAAACTATCGTGGGCACCTATCGGTAGCTGGAGTGGCACACATTTGGAACCAAACTTCGCTTTTAGCTCGTCTACAGTCCGGTAAAAGTCAGCATTTTCACGGTCCATCTTGTTAATAAAAATAAGGCGAGGAAGGTCAGCTTCCTCACAGTATTTCCACACTTGTTCAGTGCCAACCTCAACACCAGAAGCAGCACAGGCAACAATAACTGTCCCCTCACTAACCCGCATAGCCGCTTTGACCTCACCGACAAAGTCAGAATAACCGGGAGTATCAATAAGGTTAATCTTGGCGCTCTGCCACTCGCAAGGGAGCATAGTCAGATTAATGCTAATCTGGCGTTTTACTTCATCAGGGTCATAATCCGAAGTAGTAGTCCCATCTTCAACATTACCCAGCCGATTAATCACTCCTGAAGCAAATAGGATTGCTTCAGCTACTGAGGTCTTACCAGCACCACTGTGAGACAGCAAAGAAAGGTTACGGATATTTTCCAGTCCATATTGCTTCATCTAGTCACCTGCTCTCTTCAACTTATTTCCTCATATTATAATCAGAAGTTGGTAAATACGGCAAGTAATCTTACAAGGATTAACTAGCGAGCGCGCCGTCGCCTAAAGAGGGGAATAAACCATAATAAGGCAATTATGCCAAAGAAGGGAAAGGGTATGAAACCCCCACCTCCACCTGTTTTAGTAATAGCAGTCGGCGGTGTGGTAGGTGGTTTCAGTTGGCCTATTGCCTCTTCTGATATTTCATAAGCGGCCATCTCAACATTGATAAACTCTTTGGACACCCAGCCCAATGGATTATTCTTGCCCGTTGCTTCAGCCCATACCCAGCCAGTCTCACCCTCTAGCTCAAAAAGCGTCGTTGCCTTCTTATACCCAGGTAGATAGACCAAGGTAGCGGTATGTCCAGAGCCAACTACTATAGCCGAGCGGTATCCAGCTCCTTTATACATAACCGCTAGCAATACTGCACTATCTTCACAATCACCATAACCAATCCCGTCTTGTTCAATCATTGTAGCTAGTTCATCGGCATTTTGGGCAAACTCATCATATTCAAACTGGTCTATATCAGAGGTATAGTTTACCCTGTCCCGCACAAAGCTAAATACTGCTTCCGCCCTCTGTATCTGGTCTGGGTATTTAGCAGCAATCTGTTCACCGAAACTATAAGCCAAGTCAGCATTTTCTCCCAGACTCTCAAAGGCGATAACTGGTCGGAAAGTGGTCTCAGATATCTGGTAAAAACCGTCCTCACCAAAGGCTCTAGTCCGACTGATTTCCCAGTCATCAAAGACATCACCATCCTTCTCATAGAAACCTGCCGACGGAGTTGCCAAGGCATAACCAGTAGTCGCCAACCCAACTACTAATATTAATATTAAGCTCAGTAAAACCTTACCCTTCAACTAAAAGTCACCTCCTCAACCTCTATTATACAGGAACTGGTGGAAATGCAGCCAATTTAACCAATAGAGCCGAAAATAGAAAATCGAGATTATTTATTAATCTCTTCCCCTAATAAAGAAAAGGAGTCAGAGGGATAGATTTCTAAACAATCCCAAAGCTGATACTTGCGTCCACTACTCAGTTTCATTACAATTAGCTGAATCGCTGGATCTCAGCAAAGCGATAATAACTGAAACTCGAAACACTTAAACACTGACCGATTTAAGCCAGCTATGTGTATAAAACATAAACTTATGTCAACTAAGCTAGGGCAAATAATGGCGCTTTACAAAGCTGATACGAGCTATAAAAAGTGGCTTATAATTGCTACTTCCCTGTTTGGTATCGGTTTTTTATCTGGTTTGTTTGCTCCGGCCAGTATGGTTAATCTTTTTTCTGAAGAACTTGCTGCTCTTGAGGAACTTGCTGGCTTTTTGGCACCACTTCCTCAGCCCATCGTCTTTGTAGTTATCTTTATTAAGAATGTTTCAACCCTGCTGGCAAGCTTCATATTCAGCCCAATTCTCTGCCTGTGGCCTATTGTGGTTTTAACCCTCAACGGCTGGCTTCTTGCTTTCGTGGCTGCTATAATAGTCCAAGAGAAATCTTTTGGGTTTGTATTAGCTGGTTTGCTGCCTCACGGTGTCTTTGAACTACCGGCTTTAATCATGGGCGAAGCAGCCGCCTTTAGCTTTGGTACCGCAGCTATACTAGCCCTATTCAAGAAAGAAAGAAGAAATCTACTACTACCCAACCTCAAACAGAATCTAAGGTACCTGCTGATAGCCTTTGCCCTACTTCTGCCAGCAGCTATCATTGAAACATTTGTGACGCCCTTACTATTGACCTAATCCGCTAAAGGAGGAAACTTTATGTATGAGCTAGGTTTAGTAGCCCCTTTTTGGTTAATTGCTTTGATATGGATGGCTAAAACTATATGGCTGGTCCTCATCTGCACTCTTCTCGCCTGGCTTGGAGTCAGAGCCATGGATGCGCTGACCCCTCATATTCCTAAGCGCCAACGTATTGGAGAAAGCCCAGTGGCCACCGGACTATTCATTGCCGGGTTTTTCATCCTGATTGGGCTGGTCATCCACGGAACTATCACTGCACCGACTGTAGTTGGTGGGCCGTTACTTCAATACTTTTTTGATTTTAGACGGCTGGGATTATTAGCTATGAGCTTCCTAATAAGCCTGCTTGTTGGGCTAGCCCTGTTCTACCTGCTTGATAAGATAACACCCAAAATACCCTTTGTCAGTATCAAAAAGAGTCCAGAGGCAGTGGGTATCTATGTC
Organism: uncultured Dehalococcoidales bacterium; assembly: GCA_964597725.1. Taxonomy (GTDB): domain Bacteria; phylum Chloroflexota; class Dehalococcoidia; order Dehalococcoidales; family JAUVZE01; genus CAZNEL01. The sequence goes on from CAZQZA010000031.1 coordinate 5,227, forward strand.
TTCGGCTATCTCATTTTCTTTGGATTGATACTTCATGCCGCGCTGACCACACCACTATGAGGGGCTCTAGAGCACAAAAAAGTATATGCTAACGGAGCAGGCTCCTGGCAATAATGAGCCTCATTATTTCCGACGTTCCCTCATATATCGATCCTATCTTGGCATCCCGGAAATAGCGCTGCATTGGTGAGTCCATCATGTAACCATAACCACCATGAATTTGGATTCCCTGCGTTGCCGCTGACATAGCCACATCGGCGGCAAAGAGTTTTGCCATAGCCGCCTCTGTCGTAAAGCGAAGCCCTTTATCTGCAAGGTCAGCCGCCCGATAGGCTAGCAGTCGCGCCGCATCAATGCCGGTGGCCATATCGGCCATCATCCACTGGAGAGCCTGGAAGTTAGCAATTGCTTGGCCATACTGCTCTCGCGTTTTGGCATGCTCTATAGATGCTTCTAGAGCGGCTCGGGCAATACCCACGGCTATAGCGGCGACACCAATCCTGGCTGAATCCAGGCTCGCTAGAGCTATACTAAAACCCCGTCCCTCCTCACCAAGCAGGTTTTCAGCTGGTATCCGGCAATCTTCAAATAGTAACTCAGCATTATGTGCCCCCCGTATTCCCAGCCTATGGAATTTCTGACCAATGGAGAACCCAGGTGTACCCTTCTCAACAAGAAAGGCACTTTGGCCCTTGTAGCCCGAAGTTTTGTCCTTGGCGGCAAAGATTACCAGGACATCAGCCTGAGCCCCATTGGATATAAAAGTCTTAGTACCATTAAGAACGTAGGAATCACCATCTTTTACCGCTAGTGTGTCAAGTTGGGCTATGTCGCTGCCGTGATTAGGCTCAGTCAGACCAAAGGCACCTATCATCTCCCCTTTGGCAAGGGGAACTAAGAGGCGTTTCTTCTGCTCTTCATTCCCGAAAGCATTGATACAATGAGCGCATAAACCCCAACTGGTATCCAAAATGCTAGCCGTAGCAGCACAGGCACGGGCAATCTCCTCCAGGGCTATGCACCAATCAACATGTGTTCCCCCGCTACCGCCATATTCCTCAGGTATAGTTATCCCCGTTATCCCAAGCTGCGCCAATTTCTTGATATTGTCAAAGGGGTATTCTTCATCTGCATCTATTCTTTCTGCTATCGGCTCAAGTTCTCTTTGAGCGAAATCCCGAACCGTAGTTTGCAACATCTTCTGTTCTTCAGTTAATTGAAAATCCATTACTCCTCCTTAACAAAAGTTAATATAGTTCTGCCTATGGGTTTCATTCAATCAACCGTAAGCCGGGCACCTCCCGATACTTCTGCTTGATGCGTTCCCTACCTTCCGGGGATACATCCATAGGGCCTGCTTTCCATTGTGTTAGTTGGAGCACTACTCCGTAGCCAGTTCTAGTGCCAACTAAGGCCTCAGGGAAATTCTCGTTTTGCATATCCCCTTTGTCCACTCTTATCCCTTTAGATTCTAAATGTTTGACAAACTCCTCAAGGTTATCAACTTCTAAACCGATATGCTGAATTCCCTCTCCCCTACTCTCAATGAATTTGGCCATGAAGCTATTCTCATCAGTGGACTCTATAAGGCTAATTATGCTTTCACCTAATTGAACCAAGGCTCCTTTATATTTTTGTTTAGTGCTTTCAAATTTTATCATAAGTTCTCCACCCAAATTCTCCTCAGCGGAGCGGATGGCTTCACCAAGGTTCTTCACCGCAAAGCCAAGATGGTTAATGCCTTTTATTTTTGCCATAGTTCTCCTTCTTTTTTATTCCTCTTCCCAGGCATCCTTACCAATAAGAGATACGAAGCGGCAGCCACCTAAGTTTTCAATTATGTTCTCTTTTTTGTACCTAGTGATTTTGTATAATTCCTGCGTATAGCGCGAGCCGACCGGAATTACCAATCGTCCCCCAAATGTCAACTGATTGAGCAGGTCAACGGGCACTCTAGGAGCCCCGGCAGTAACCAATATAGCATCATAAGGTGCCTCACGCTGCCACCCCAGGTCCTCCCCAGTCACATGGACCTCAATATTAGTGTAGCCCAAGTTACTGAGTACATTCTTGGCTGCCTTAGCCAGTGCCGGCAGACGCTCAGTGGTAACCACCAGTCGGGCTAATTCAGCCAGAATAGCTGCCTGGTAACCACTGCCCGTCCCCACCTCCAGCACCTTTTCATTGCCGGTAAGTTCCAGTGCCTCGGTCATGAGAGCCACGATGAAAGGCTGTGAAATCGTCTGTTCAAGGCCAATCGGTAGCGGCATGTCCGCATAGGCCATATGCTGACTCTGCGGTGGCACAAAACGTTCCCGGGGTACGCGAGCCATAGCTGCCAATACCCGCTCGTCTTTAACTTCGGTGCTAAGGTGCTCAACTAACCTGGCTCTCGCCGTTTCAAAGTCCATAATGGGCACCATCTGGCTAGGGAATAACCAAGTATACCACCACCAGGATAGCCAGCATAATCCCAGCTAGAATGGCAATTCTCCGTAGTTCCGTAGTTACATAAGGATGCTGAGCAGAGGGCAGGGTAGGCCTTGGCGTCAGTGCTTTTGCTGAAGAAGACGGTGCCTGAGAAACAGGTCTATCATTTTGAGCAGTGGCTTGCTGCTGAACACCGGTAACAGGAAAGCCTTGCCTCATCTTTCTTTTCTTACTTCGAGACGGATGCCTCCGCCGTGATTTACCAGGCATTTAAGACCCTCCTTTACCAGCTATTTGGCCCTGGGGTGAGACTGTTCGTAGGTGCGCCTGATATGTTCTGTGGTAAGATGGGTATAGATTTGTGTGGTAGATATGTTAGCATGTCCCAGCAGCTCTTGAACTGACCTCAGGTCAGCACCACCATTCAGCATATGAGTAGCAAAGCTATGCCTTAGAGTATGAGGAGTAATCTTAGCCTCCAGGTTAGCTGATTTAGCATACTCTTTTATCTTTTGCCAGAAGCCCTGCCTCGTCAACCTCTCCCCACGAGGATTAAGGAATAAGGCCTTCTCATCCTTGTTATGCAGTAGCTGAGGGCGGATTCCCTCTATATACTCCTTTACTGCCAAAGCCGCTTGTTCATAAATAGGAATAATCCGTTCTTTGTTCCCTTTACCTAAGCAGCGAACATAACCATTCTCTAAATCTACATCACCCAGGTTCAACGAGACTAACTCACTCACCCTCATACCGCTAGCATATAACAGCTCCAGCATCGCCTTATCCCTTTTGGCTTCTGGTGTCGCTAGCTTGCTTGGTTGCTCAATTAGCAGACGAACCTGACTAAAGGAGATGGGCTTGGGTAATGACCTCCCTATCTTGGGGGAACGCACATCCTGTATTGGGTTGGCTTTAATAATACCCTCAGCCACCATAAATTTAAACAGGGACCTGACAGCCGCTACCTTGCGGGCTACCGTGGTAGCCGCATAATTCCTCTGCCGTAGATCAAGCAGATAGCTCAGCATGGATTGACGGTCAAAACTAGCCCACGGTGGAATAGAGCCACGCTTAGTCGCCTCCTCCTCAATAAAGCTAGCTAATTGATTTAGGTCATTACGATAAGCGGCTATAGTGTTTGGGGGAAAGCCCTTTTCCACCTCTAGATACTTTAGAAAGCTGCCAATCACCTGTCTCACTGTCCTGCCTCGCTACTAAACAATTTATTATGTTTATTATGTTATTTTAACATAACTAAAAAGAAAATTCAGCCCGCAATGCTTTGCCCATTGCATGGGCTATGTTAAAATAAATTGAAGGTAGGAAAAAGGATTGACCAGCCTTATCACTGAGCAACTAAATCAATTACCGGTCAACCCCGGCGTTTATCTCCTGAAAGATGCCGAAGGAAACATCTTATACGTGGGCAAGGCAGCTAATCTCCGTCACCGGGTGAGGGCGTATTTTGGCACAGGGCAGAAGCTATCACCAAAACTACAGCGGATGGTAGCTCGAGTTAGTGACCTTGACTTCTTTGTTACCACCTCAGAACAGGAAGCTCTTATCCTTGAGTTAAACCTGATAAAGCGGCATCGTCCCCATTATAATGTCCGGCTTAAAGATGATAAGACCTTCCCCTACCTCAAAATAGACCCCAACGAGGATTGGCACAGGGTATACATTACCCGACGCCTGGCACAAGATGGAGGACATTACTTTGGGCCCTTTGCCAGTGCCAAATCGGTGCGCCAAACCCTAAAGATAATAAAACGAATTTTCCCCTTTCGCTCCTGCTCCAAACCTATCACTGGCACCGATTCCCGACCCTGCCTTTGGTATCATGTAGGAAAGTGTCTCGCTCCCTGCATCAGCGCCGTAAGTAAAGAGGAATACGCTGAGGTAATAAAGCAGGTAATCCTCTTCCTTGAAGGTAAACAGGAAAAAGTGGTTCAAGGGCTGGAGAGCCAGATGAATAAGGCAGCAGAAGCCCTAGAATTTGAAAAGGCAGCTTTGATTAGAGACCAAGTCCAAGCAATCCACGAAGTTATTGAAGGACAGAGAATTGCCGCCACCGTAAGGGGCGAGCAGGATGTTATTGCCTTCGCTCAGGACAAAGACCAAGCCTATGTCCAGGTTTTCTTTATCCGTGGTGGTAAGCTAATCGGACGAGAGAGCTTTGTCTTGCAAGGTACCCGCTCGGAAGAGCCACCACAGATTATGACCAGCTTTATTAAACAGTTTTACCATTCTGCTCCTTCTATACCTCCATTATTACTGCTCCAGTGTCCGGTAGAAGATAAGCTAGTTATTGAGGATTGGCTTCGAGGTAAAAGAGGAGATAAAGTCAGTATTCAAGTACCTCAGCGGGGCACTAAAAAGCAACTGGTCAACATTGTCGCCGAAAATGCTCAGCAAGGCTTAGCGCAACTGAAGATTAAACAACTAGCCGCGCCTAAAGTGCTGGAGGCAGCTCTGGCCGAAATAGCCCGAGAACTTCGGCTACCCCACCCCCCTCTACGTATGGAAGGCTATGACATCTCTAATATACAGGGAACGTCAGCTGTAGGTAGTATGGTAGTCTTTGATAAAGGAAGGCCAAAGCCAGCCCATTACCGCCGTTTTAGAATTAAAACTGTGTCCGGTGCCGATGACTATGCTATGCTCCACGAGGTACTCAAGCGGCGATTCAAGCGGAGTAGAGATACCTCGGCCGAAAGTACCTGGGCAATCATTCCTGACCTTGTCCTCATTGATGGCGGCAAGGGACAACTTAATGCCGCCCAAGCGGCAATGCGTGCAGTTAGCGCTGACTCCGTGCCCGTTGCTAGCCTGGCTAAGGAAAATGAGTATATTTTTATCCCCCAGAAGACCAAGCCGATTATACTGTCCGGCAACTCCCCGGGTCTTCAGCTACTGCAGCGCCTCAGAGACGAAGCACACCGCTTTGCTCTCAGCTACCACCATAAAATACGTCAGAAGCGAGCCTTCGCCTCAGCCTTTGACAACATTTCAGGCATCGGAGCTAAGCGTAAACGCAGTCTGCTGCGACAGTTTGGCTCAGTCCGAGCTATCCAGGAGGCTTCCCTGGAAGAGCTAGCCGCCACCAAAGGCATGAGCCGGAGCTTGGCTAAAAGACTAAAGGAGCGCTTGTAACCATGCCAGCTAACCTACCACCTCAATACTTTGAAGCAGAAAAAAGATTCCGCTTGGCTAAGAGCCCAGAGGAGAAGATTGCCACCTTAGAAGAAATGCTGGCTATTATGCCCAAGCATAAGGGGACAGACCATCTCCGTGCCGAGCTACGAACCAGAATCGCCAAGCTGACCCAGTTAGCCACCAAGAAGTCGGGTACCCGCCGGGCATCTATGGCTATTGAGAAAGAGGGAGCCGCTCAGGTAGCAGTGATTGGCCCGCCCAATACCGGTAAATCCCAGCTTGTTGCCAGCATCACTAACGCCTCCCCAGCTATAGCTGAATACCCTTTCACTACTCATAGCGCTATCCCAGGAATGATGGAGTTTGAGAATATACAGATACAGCTAATTGATACCCCACCCCTGGCACCCCAGTCTATTGAGTGGTGGCTGCGACATATGCTGGTACGGGCTGACGCCTTGTTAGTTATGGTGGACTTAAACAATGCTCCACTAGCCCAAATGGAAGACATTACAGTACAACTGGGCGAAATGAGAATAGGTCTAGGTAAAATAAAGACTGAAGATGAGGCAAACATTATCTTATACCAGAAGAAAGGGCTAATCATCGGTAACAAGCTAGACCTGAACCATGCCAGCCAAAACTATATAGCTTTGAAGAATAAATATAAAGACCAACTGCCAGTTATTGCTATCTCGGCTAAAGAAGGGACTGGTTTGGAAGAACTGAAGCACGCCATCTATCAAATGCTTAATATTATTCGGGTGTATACCAAGGCTCCAGGGCAAAAGCCAGATTTTACCGACCCGATAATACTTGAGCAGGGGAGTACACTATATGATGCCGCCGCCGCAGTCCACAAGGACTT
>CAZQZA010000032.1:0-11489 GCA_964597725.1 uncultured Dehalococcoidales bacterium
CGTAGGTAACGCCCATTACGATTAGGTCAACCTCTCGTTCTACTGCTTCATCGACGATGGCTAGTCCAGTTTCACGGGCTTGCAGTATGTCAGTATCTATCTCATGGTTTTCTTCTTCGGCGACTGTTTCCATATTGTCCAGTATACCTTCAGCCTTCTTAATCTCAGATTCCATTTCAGCATCTAGCGGCAGGGTACGTTTTATGGTAATAACGTAAACGGCACAAATTCTACTTTTATTCTTCTTAACTATCCGGCAAGCTAGCTTGATAGCTTCTTCGTCGGCTTCAGTGCCAATTACCGGCACTAGAATCTGGTGAAACTCCACGGCTTCTCTTTTTCCACCTGCTATTGATTAACCAGTATTATAATCTTATTGTCAAAAATCTACAATACCTTTTGATGCTAAAGTTGTATTTAAGATTAAATTGATTCCTCTCGTTTTCACCATACGGTTCGGTGATAAGTGCTCCTTACCTATCGACCAACCATAGGGTTGGGCAATTAGTGTTATAAGCCGTATTAGCCCCTAAACCCAAGATAGTGCTTATTAGCATCTCTTCACTTGCCTGAAGACTTTTGTTTGAGCTCTCTTATCTGAGCATTTACAATCTGTACTGTGGTGTCTCTGAGCACCTCTAACTCATCGACAGACAGTTTGTCCAGTTGCTCCAGATTATACTGGAGAGCACCTACTATCTCACGGGAAGGGCGCCGCCTGGGAAGCATGAAATAGGCATAAAGGGTGCCGATTATCACACCAAAAAAGGCAACCGTACTGAAAATTGACCAGATTGAACCAATTAACATCCCAGGGACAGTAATCGGTCCCGGGCTATTAGCACCTTGCGTTTGCATAGCTGTGAAGGTCCACCATAAGGCATAACCGTAGGAATTTATCTGTTCATTTACTCCCCGCTCAGCAAGATAAACACCCCAAGCGAAGAGTAGCCAAAATCCGATAAGAGCCAGAATCAATGGTATCAAGGGGGTTTCCATGGTTATCTGCCTAAGAAATCTAAAAACTGCTGGAATGTCTGGAGTCATGCGAAGCCTTCTGCGAGGCCTCCGCCTACGGATACGGAGCACCTTGTCTCCTCGTTGTAGCGGTGTTAGCTCTTCGAGTGTCTCTTCGTCGTTCATCTCCAGTAACCTTCCTTTCCTGATTTGATTTTATATGCTCATCTCAATTGTTGAATTCCACTCGTCTTAAATGATAACGCTTAATTCGTCGTGGGCGGAAGATTTTATCGCCAGGCTTGGGTCACCACCTATTATACATACCTTATTTATCATCCACAATTGGAGAATTTTAGGCGTTTATCTACTGGTTGTCAACTACCAGTTAGCTTGACAAGCATATGCATTTCACCTAAACTGTTAGTGGGTATAAGCTAAAGTAGTAGCTTAGCCTTAGCAGGAACATTTTGCATCGTATATTTAAGCGTGCGACAACAGTTTGTGAGCATATAGCCGTGTTTCCTAATCATTATCTCCGCAGGAAGCAGCCGCATATTAAAACTTCCCTTCCCCATTCCCTACTCTGCGGTATCTTGTTTGCTTTGTATGCCCCTTACGGACAAAGGAGGAGTAGTTGTGTTTAAGTTCCCCTTTATTCCCCGGGAGGAGAAATTTTTTGAACTTTTTGAGGAAAGTGCACGGAATATGGTAAAAGCATCCCGGGTATTAAAAGAGATGATTAATACCTGGGAATTTGTTGATGGGAGAGTGGCTGAAATAACGGAACTGGAGCACGTTGGGGATACTATTACCCACCAGATTATAGCACAGCTTAATCGCACTTTTGTCACTCCCTTTGACAGGGAGGATATTGCCTTACTGGCTCATACCTTAGATGATGTAACCGACTTTATCCATGCGGCGGCTGACGCCATGCTTATCTACAAAATAGACCGTCCTAACCAGAGGGCTAGGGACCTAGCTGATATAATTGTGCAACAGACAATTGAGGTGGAACGGGTAATGCCTCGATTGCGGCATCGGGCTGAGTTAAAGCAGATTCCTGAGTATTGCGTGGAGATTAATCGACTGGAGAATATGGCAGACAGGGTATTTCGCTCGGCAATGGCTGAGTTGTTTGATAATACCACTGATATGGCTCAGATTATTAAATGGCGCGAGATTTATGAGCATATGGAGAGCGCCACTGATAGGTGTGAGGATGTGGCTGATGTCCTTGAAGGGGTAGCCCTCAAGCATGCTTGATTCTTCTCTCTGGCTTCTTATCCTGATTATCATTCTAGCTATTGGTTTTGGTGTAGTTAATGGTTTCAACGATGCGGCTAACGCTATTGCGCCGGCAATAGGCACCCGGGCTCTTTCTCCCCGAAATGCTCTTATAATAGCTGTCATCGCCAATATGGCAGGTGCTGCCACTGGTACTTTAGTTGCCAAAACTATTGGCAAAGGGATTTTAGTTGAAGCCGCAATCTCGAATTCGGTGGTGATTGCGGCCTTAGCCTCCATTATTATCTGGGGTACACTGGCTACTTACCTTGGCCTACCAATAAGCTTGCACCACGGGTTTATTGCTGGGCTAGCTGCGGCTGGGATGGCAGTTGCCGGTAGTAAAGCTGTGGTATGGAGTGTTATGGAGCGAATTCTGGCGGCGGTAGGTATAGCTCCTTTGCTCGGCTTTGCTGGTGGTTTTTTTATTATGGTCTGTCTGTATTGGGTGTTCCGACGAAGTGCTCCAGATAAGATGCGAAGACTTTTCAGCAGATTGCAATTTTTGTCTACTGCCTTTATGGCTTATAGCCATGGTAAGAATGATGGGCAGATGCCGATAGGTGTCATCACTATGGCGCTGGTAATTTTTTATAATGATGCTGGTCTGTGGGACCGTCTCTCTTTGTTAGACCCTAACTTGTGGTGGGTAATAGTCGTACCAGCATTGGCTATTAGCACGGGCACGGCTCTTGGCGGCTGGCGGGTTATTAGAACAATAGGAATGAGGCTTACTACCCTCAGGCCGGTTCACGGTTTTGCTGCCCATGCCTCAGCAGCTACAGTTATTGAGATTGCCTCACACGGGGCATTTATAGGGCAATGGGGTATTCCAGTAAGCACCACCCATTGCATAAGTGCATCTATTATGGGAGTGGGGGCTACCAAGCGGCTTTCAGCAGTGCGCTGGGGCATGGCAGGCAATATTATTGCTGCCTGGATAATAACCTTTCCTGTCTGTGGAGGGCTAGGTTATTTGTTTGCCTGGCTACTTAAACTAATATTTTAGTTTATAAAGTAATCTCCCTGGGAGTTACCCGGCGTTTTTCGGCAGTAATAATAGAGGCAATATCTGACACCGCCAGATCAATTTCATCTTGCCTGTTTATAACCATATAGTCGAATAGGGGTAATTGCCTAATTTCCTCCTCGGCAGTTTTTAGTCGTAAGGTCAGGTTGAAGGATGCTTCGGTATGGCGCTGCTTAAGCCGGGTGATAAGTTCCTCTGTTGATGAAGGCATCAGAAAGATGAATACCGCTTGAGGCAGGATTTTCTTAATGGTAGCTGCTCCCTGGGTATCTACCTTTACTATTGTATCCTGCCCTCTGTCCAGCGCTTGTTTGACTGACTGCTTGGGCACACCATACCGATTGCCGTAGACATTTGCCTGTTCTAACAGCTCGTTACAAGCAACCATCTCCTGGAACCGCTCCGTTGAGACGAAGTAGTAATCTACCTTGTTTCTCTCTTTAGCTCGCTGCTGCCGGGTAGTTACCGTGGTAATATATTCAAGAGGATAGCCCGATGCTCTCATTTTGGCTAAAACTGCATCCTTGCCTACGCCTGAGGGACCGGAGAGAACTATAAGTAGTGGGCTTGCCGGCGGATTATATGGAGTTTGGCTTCTATCCCTCGCCTTTTTCATCGCTTTGCTCTGGCCTTAGTATTGAACCTCCGCGGCTTGTTTGTAATCTGCCGGCGATGGTCTCTGGAGCCAAAGCAGCCAGAACAATATGCCCACTATCAATAAAGATAACCGCTTTAGTTCTTCTGCCACAGGTCATATCAATTAGGAGCCTGTTGTTTCTCCCTTCCTGGATGGTACGTTTGGTAGGTGCTGAGTTTGGTGCAGCTATACCAATTACTTTATTCATGGCTAGTATATTGCCAAACCCAATGTGAACCAGCTCAATAGCCATTTATTATCAACCTCAGAAGATTATTTTTATAATTAAATCTTATTAGCCTGGCGGCTAGATTGAAAAAATTAATTGATTATCCTGTTGGACCAAATCAAGTCTAACCAATCCTAATATTAACAAATAGCTTTACATATTACCCCTCCTTTCTTGGTCAAACTTGGTATCTTCGTAAATAGAGTTGCCTACTTTGGCTAATCAGTGATATTTATTATCTTATACCCTTATCAAGAATTACGCAATGGGTTAGCGGCTGAAACTAGGATAAAATAGGAAAAATAGTTAAAGAACACGACGGAGATAATCGGGGTAGGTTAGCGCATAGTCTGGATACCAAGGACTTGCACTTACTATTCACTTCGTGATAAATTATAAGGGTTTGAGAGCTACTTCTTGGTGTTAAAGGATTAAATAGGCAGTCTGGTTTGGTTCACGCGCTTTAGTCACCGGTATTATAGTACTGGATAAAGTTGTCTACCGACTGATTACAGACCTGGGTTGTTCTAGATTAGCGAGGTGGAACGAACGGTGATTACTTTAGTCATTGATGGTAAGCAAGTTGAGATAAATGAGGGCGCAACAGTGCTTGAGGCAGCGAGAGAGGTTGGTATATATGTACCAACCCTGTGCTATCACCCCGGTATGCCATCCGATGGTTCTTGTGAGCTTTGTCTGGTTGAGATTGAGGGTAGGGAGGATTTCCCCTTCGCCTGTGTTACTCCAGCCACTGAAGGGATGGTAGTTCATACTGATACTGCCCAAGTAAGGTCTTTGCAGCGTGAAGTGCTAAAGCGTATCTTGGTCCATCATCCCTGTGCTTGTCTTACCTGTTGGCGCCGCGAACGTTGCCAGCCATATGATATATGTTTACGTAATGTGGCGATAACCCATCGTTGTGTACTCTGCCCACGGCATGGGACTTGTGAGCTGGAAGCAGTAGTTGACTACGTTGGTCTGGGGGAAGAGGAACTCGCCTATAGCTATCGGAACTTACCAGCTGATACCGATAATCCCCTTTTTGATAGAGATTACAATTTGTGTATTAGTTGCGGCCGTTGCGTCCGAATGTGCGAGGGAGTGAGGGGTATCGGGGCAATCACCATGGTGGAGTATGACGGCGAGCGCTTGCCAGCACCGGCTGATGGTAAGTCACTTATTGGCTCAGGTTGCCGGTATTGCAGCGCTTGTGTGGAGGTTTGTCCTACCGGAGCGCTGATGGATAAGGCAGCCAAGTGGGATTTTGAAATTGACCATGAAGAGGTCGCCGTGCCGTGCCACTATGCCTGTCCGGCAGGAATAGATGTTCCTCTCTATGTCCATCTCATTCAAGAAGGGAAATATGCTGATTCCTTAGCGGTAATTAGAGAGAAGGTTCCTTTCCCTGGGGTATTGGGACGGGTTTGTATTCACCCCTGCGAGGAGGCTTGTCGCCGTGGCGCACTAAATGAGCCCATTTCTATCAAGTTTCTTAAACGATTTGTTGCTGACTGTGATACTGGCGAGTGGAAGCTATATTCTGTGAAGCCATCGCCAACGGGAAAGAAAGCGGCAGTAGTAGGCTCCGGGCCGGGTGGATTAACCGCAGCTTATTATCTGGCTAAACTAGGGCATTCAGTTACCGTGTTTGAGCAATTCTCCAAGGCTGGAGGTATGATGCGTGTGGGTATTCCTGACTATCGCTTACCTGAAGACATACTGGATGCCGAAATCCGCATTATAGAGGAAGCTGGTGTTGACATAAAACTTAACACCAGAATTGAATCCATTGATGACCTCTTTGAGCAGGGCTATGACGCTGTTTTCTTAGCTGTGGGAGCTCACCGTGGTATGAAGATGGGAGTGGATGGAGAGGACAGTCCCGGTGTGGTAGATGGAGCCAGTTTTTTAAGAAGAGTAAACCTTGGTGAGAAGGTTGACCTAGGGAAGGAAGTGGCAGTTGTCGGTGGTGGGAATGTAGCTATAGATAGCGCGCGCACTGCCCTGCGGCTCGGTGCCAAGAATGTTACTATTCTTTACCGCCGCACCAGGATTGAGATGCCAGCCAGTCCAGAGGAAGTCGAAGCTGCACTTGCGGAAAAGATAAACATAATTTACCTAGCGGCTCCGGTAAAGATTAGCCAGAGTGGTGGCCGACTAGAGGTAGTCTGTATTCGTATGGAACTTGGTGAACCTGACGCCAGCGGGCGGCGGCGACCGGTACCCATTAAAGGAAGCGAGTTTTCCACGACCTTCGACTCTGTAATAGCGGCTATCGGGCAAACTCCGGAGATTCCCGATAAGTTTAACCTGAAAACTGGCAGAGGTAATACTCTTCAGGTTGATACTGAGACATTGGCTACTGGCAGACAGGGGGTTTGGGCTGGCGGTGATGCGGTTACTGGTCCGGCTTCGGTAATAGGGGCTATTGCTGCTGGTAGAAAGGCAGCTATCTCCATTGATAAGTATCTTGGTGGTAGTGGAGTTATTGACGAAGAATTAACCAAGGAACACCAATTCCGCATGTATGTTGGCAAAGAGGAGGATTTTATTGAGAGACCTCGTGTTGAAATGCGTTGTTTACCTGTGGAACAACGGGAAGGTTTCATTGAGGTAGAGCTTGGCTTTGACGAGCCGGAAGCCCTTAGGGAAGCTAGGCGTTGCTTCCAGTGTGGTGTCAGGCTGCAAATTCCTCCGGCACCATTACCACCCGTTAAAGAGAGAACAGTTACTGAGGAGGCCAAAGTAGGTGTATAAGATAATAGAAAGGCAGGACCTGGTGCCCGGTATTCACCTGTTCAAGGTTGATGCGCCAAAGGTGGCTAGAAAGGCTAAGCCGGGGCAATTTATCGTCATCAGAATCGATGAGAAGGGTGAACGTATTCCTTTGACAGTTGCTGACTGGGATGAGCAAGAGGGTAGCGTTACTGTCGTCTTTATGGAAGTAGGGACAACCACCCACCGTTTAGCCACACTGGGAACAGGTGATTATATGGCTGATTTTGTTGGACCCCTGGGGATACCGACCCATATTGAGAAATTCGGCACGGTAGTCTGTGTAGCGGGCGGCTTTGCCGTGGCGGTGATACGACCTATTGCCAGGGCATTCAAAGAGAAGGGCAACAAGGTTATCTCGATTCTGGGGGCACGGAGTAAAGACCTGCTCTTCTGGGAGGATGAGCTACGCCAGGTCAGCGATGAGCTAATAGTTACTACCGATGATGGCTCTTATGCCCGTAAGGGGCTGGTAACTGAGCCACTTAAAGAACTCCTTGAGAACGGGCGCAAAATTGACCAGGTCATGGCTATTGGTCCCACCGTCATGATGAAATTCTGCGCTAAGACCACTGAGCCTTTTGGTGTAAAAACCATTGTTAGTTTAAATCCGATAATGGTTGATGGTACAGGTATGTGTGGCTGCTGTCGGGTCGTGGTTGGGGGTGTGACCAAGTTTGCCTGTGTTGACGGTCCTGATTTTGATGGGCATCAGGTAGACTGGGATTTGCTCATGGCCCGACAACGCACCTACCTTGATGAAGAGAAGCTTTCTTTTGAGCAGTGGCAGCATCATGGTGGTGCTCATTCTTGAACAGGAGTCTGGAGGTAGATATAGATGCCAAAACTTGATTTAAACCGAGTAGCCATGCCTCGGCAAGACCCTAAGGTACGAGCCAGGAATTTCAACGAAGTTGCTTTAGGCTACAGTGCTGAGCAGGCTCTAGCCGAAGCCAACCGCTGCATTCAGTGTCCTAAACGCGCTTGTGTTGCCGGCTGCCCGGTAGAGATTGATATTCCTGGCTTTATCCAGGCAATACGTGATGGCGATATGCCGGAAGCAGTGCGGATACTCAAGAGTAAGAACGCCCTGCCTGGTATCTGCGGACGGGTCTGCCCTCAAGAGACACAATGTGAGGTTGTTTGTAGCCTGGCTAAGAAAGATGCACCGATTGCTATCGGTCGTTTGGAGCGCTATGTGGCTGACTGGGAGCGAGCTAATATAGGGATGGCAGTCCCAGACCCAACTCCACCGACAGGCAAGAAGGTGGCTGTGATTGGCTCCGGCCCGGCGGGACTGACAGCCGCCGCTGACCTAGCAAAGATGGGACATAGTGTTACCATTTTTGAAGCCCTTCATGTCGCCGGTGGCGTATTAATGTATGGCATTCCAGAGTTCAGAATGCCCAAGGATATTGTCCAGACTGAGGTTGACTATGTTACCTCTTTAGGGGTGAAGCTTGAACTGGACGCAGTAATTGGCAAGATTGATACTGTAGATGAGTTACTCAATGGTGGCTACGACGCTGTTTTCCTGGGGACCGGTGCTGGGTTGCCCATGTTCTTAAATATCCCTGGGGAGAACCTTAATGGCATCTATTCGGCAAACGAATTTTTAACCCGGGTTAACCTGATGAAGGCGTATAAGTTTCCGAAGTATGATACCCCGGTGAAGGTTGGCAAGAGAGTAGCCGTCATTGGTGGCGGTAATGTAGCTATGGACTCGGCCAGGTGTGCTCTCCGGCTCGGCGCCGAGAAGGTCTATATTGTCTACCGGCGCTCTGAGAAAGAACTACCAGCCCGACGGGAAGAGGTGGAGAATGCTCAGGAGGAGGGTATCGACTTTAGGCTGCTGACCAATCCCAAGCGATTTCTCGGTAATGAAAAGAATCAGGTAATTGGCATGGAGTGCTACGAGATGGAGCTGGGTGAGCCTGATGAGAGTGGTCGACGCCGTCCGATTGTTAAGGAGGGCAGTGAATTTATTATTGATGTTGATGTGGTGGTAGTTGCCTTAGGTACTACCCCCAACCCCCTGATCGCCCAAACTACTGAGGGGCTGGAGACTACCAGGCAGGGCACAGTGGTGGCTGATGAGGAGACTGGTAAGACGGTGAAGGCGGGGGTCTGGGCTGGCGGTGATATAGTTACCGGCGCTGCCACCGTGATTAGCGCCATGGGCGCTGCCCGTCACGCCGCCACCGATATAGATGCGTATTTGAGGGGATAGGATGAGACTTTCCCTCTTACCCTTTTGGTTGTGCTAAATTGCTGTAGAAGCCAACTGAGTCGATAACAAAGAATTTCCTACGGTTCTATCTTCCAAGCTTTGACCGCCAATTCAGCCAAGTGATTCTGTCGCTCTTCGATCGCTTCTTTGGTCCATTCATCACGTTGTGCAACTTCTTTGGTCAGCAACAGGTCCGATTTTGCATATATGTCACGCTTAGAGTGAAACGGGGTACTACGGAGCTTACTGTTCAATTTCTGTGTCAATAGCAACATGTTGCCCAGCCGTTTAGTGTATGCCTTCCTTTCTTCTTCATTGATCTGAGTCCAAGAATCCTCTGCTGGTCGTTCTGGTAAAATATGTTCTAGGTTGAGTTCACCTGGATCAGCGCTAGGAATTAGCTCGGACTGAGGTTTCCCCGTAGCTTGAAGCTCCAGCGTGCGCAAGTAATATCTAGCCAGAGAAGTCTTCGAAACGCGGGCAGATGCAAAGCTAGCTCGAAATATGGCATCGTTTGGGACAAAAGATGTGTTAGCCCGATTTGCTATTTCTTTTACACTTTTCAGTTGTCCATTTCGTATCGCCTGCCCAAGTAAACAATAGTTGTTTTCTATTACTCCACCACCAAGACCACCAACAATTAGAAGGCGAACACTCCAGCTTATCAGAAGTCTAAGCAGATTCTCGAGCTCTTCCATTTGAAGATGCGCCAATGCAGATAACAACATCGGGCGATATTGTTCTAATCCGAGAAGAGAAAGCGTACTTATACGTTCACGAGCCTTAACAGAAGCTTCTGACCAAAACTCATGGTCGGGTGATAGAATTGCTGCATAGTAATTGCTATTATCCACTAGTTGATTGGCAAAATCCATGGCGTTAGTTGGAGTAGAAATTCGAGATTTTATATTGCGATAAAGGTCTTTTTCTCTTACTATGCCATACTTCGAACTCCAGAAGTGCCTGAGAAATACCTTAAACAGGTTTTCCCCACCGTATGCACTCAGAGAAGCAATTGCCGTGGTCCAAAGATTAAGTACCGTTTCGAGGTCTTCATCCGCACGACCGAGTAAGTAATTCTTTAGAAGGTCAGCAATAGAGAGATCGAGTCCGCGGTCGTTCATGGTTTCAAATATGAGGAAAGCATTCGCATCGTCAGGAACTGTAAAATAAAGCACATATGCAGAATTATCTAAATATTTTGTCAATTCGGCGAGCCATTTGATTGGGTTAGCCGTTTTGGCCAGCTTATCCGCCAGCCACGCAGATACGGACTGGCGTGCGCTCCAAAGACGTCGGTGTGACTCCGGTGCTCCATGCTGCGGCTCGCTGGCTTCTCTCTTCAAGATAGAGCGGAAATATACGTCATCGGTCTGGTTTAACTTCAGCTGTGGGCGCTCTGTTCCTTCCAAAATGTCGAACTTCGTAAGGTACTGTCTGCGGATTTCTTGGGAGCGCTTTTCGTCTCCTCTGTCATCGAATTGATCAGCGACCCCAGCAAGCAATAGTGATATTACTGCGAGACGTTGTTGTCCGTCCAAGACTGTGGTTCGTTCACCTTCAACAGGAGAAATGACGACTAGACTACCCAAGAAGTACTCCTCTTTAGCTCTACTAAAGGCTTCGCCAACATCATCTAACATCTCCTGTGCCTCTTCTGTCCACTTGAATGACCTCTGGTGCACAGGCACTTGGTGTCTTGCCAAGCTTAGTACTGATGCTATCCCTTTTGTATCGATAGAAGTATTTAGTATCGGCATTTCTACGCTCCTTCGCTGTATCTTTTATGAATATTATACCTCTTCATACAATAGTGCAAGGGATGTCTAAGAGGGGCGAAGCCTCTCTTTTTAATATCCTTCCCCCTCTCCTTCAAAGGAGAGGGGGATTAAGGGGGTGAGGTAGATAAACAATTCCCTTCAGCTAATCTTTATTGCTCATGGACTTTAATGATGCCTTGACGACTACTTGTGCAGGCTGTAGAATGACACAAACTGGCAGCGATACGAGCTTTTATAATGCTTTTGGATTATAAGGAGGGAACATGATTGAGCGAGTTCATGAGCATATTATTACAGAACTACAACAGAACACACGTACGGACACAATTTTTATCCTCACGGCGATTCTGCTTAACCTGTTGGCTCTCGGTATTAATTCGGCCGTCGCCTCGGAGTCAAATCGAGATGCTACTACATGGATAGTGTTCTTCACCTTTGTTGCTCTGGTGATAGTGGTCAATTTCGTTGTCGAAATTGGGTTGATAAAAGGAAGGCAGACAAGGACAAAGCTGATAAATGGGCTGCTGAAGATGTACAAAGACCAGGGTGTGGAAGGGTAT
>CAZQZA010000033.1:0-11105 GCA_964597725.1 uncultured Dehalococcoidales bacterium
AGGGTGATGACAAGGTCTACAAATACCCTCTAATGTTTACTGAAGCCGATGTGGTGCTAATAAATAAGACTGACCTGCTACCCTATCTTGATTTTGATGTTACTTCCTTTACTAAGGCAGTCAGTGGACTAAATCCTGAAGTGAAGGTATTCCCGGTCTCTGCCAAGACCGGGCAAGGACTGGACGGCTGGTTCTCTTGGCTGCAGGAGCAGATAAAGGAGATGAAAAGCCGCAGCGGCTCATAATAATGGCAAAGACATCGGTTCTCAGCTCAGTCCATATCAATGTTCGGGGCGTGGTACAGGGGGTAGGTTTCAGGCCCTTTGTCTATCAACTGGCGACTAAATATGACCTCAACGGCTGGGTATGTAATACCTCAGAGGACGTTAAGATCGAGATAGAGGGTGAAGCCGAAGCTATTGAGCAATTCTTACTTGCTTTACAAAATCAAGCCCCACCCCGAGCCTATATTGAGGGTATTTCCACCACTCACTACCCACCGGCAAATTACGACAATTTTGAAATCCGCCACAGCATCGCCAAAGAAGGCAAATACCAGCTCATTTCCCCGGATATTGCTACCTGCCAGGACTGTCTAAAAGAAATCCTAACTCCCAGTGACCGGCGCTACCGTTATCCTTTCACTAACTGCACTAATTGTGGGCCTCGTTTTACTATAATCAAGGATATTCCCTATGACCGCCCCCTGACAACCATGAACCGCTTCAAGATGTGCCCCGAATGCCAGCGGGAATATGATGACCCGCTTAACCGCCGCTTCCATGCCCAACCCAACGCCTGTCCCAAGTGTGGTCCAACATTGGAACTAGTTGATAACCAAGGTAACCCGGTAGACGGTGCTGATGCTATCGCCATCGCTAGCCAATTTCTAAGAGAAGGAAGGATTGTTGCCATTAAAGGTCTGGGTGGCTTCCTCCTAGCCTGTGACGCCACCAACCAGGCAGTAGTTAACCTCCTGCGCCGAAGAAAAATGCGCCCCTCAAAACCGCTAGCCATAATGGTATCCTCTATCGAGGAGGTCAAAAAACACTGCCATGTCTCAGACGAAGAGGAAAAACTGCTTACCTCCCCCCATAGCCCTATCGTGCTGCTGAAGTGGAAAGCCAGTTCGTCGGTTTCTTCAGCCGTGGCGCCCAATCTGAAATATCTAGGGGTGATGCTCCCCTACACTCCGTTACATCATATTTTGCTCAGGGAGACAGGGCTGCCCTTGGTAATGACCAGCGGCAACCTCAGCGAAGAGCCAATCGCCAAGGATAATGATGAGGCGATAAGGCGACTTAAGGGCATTGCTGATTACTTCCTAATGCATAACCGCGACATCTACGCCCGCTACGACGACAGTGTAACCGTGGTGGAAAGAGAGGTTACTCAGCTAATCCGGCGAGCCCGCGGTTACGCTCCTTACCCCATTCACCTGCCGTTCAAGAGCCAGCAGATACTTGCCTGTGGCGCTGAGGAGAAGAACACCTTTTGTCTAACCAGAGACGACCACGCCTTTTTAAGTCAGCACACCGGCGACATGGAAAATCTGGAGACTATGGAACACTTTGAAAACACCATCAGCCTTTATAAAAGCCTATTTCGTATTGAACCCACTATTATTGCCCATGACCTCCACCCCGAATATCTGGCAACTAAATATGCCAAGGAGCTAGCCGCTAAATCTGATATTAAACTCGTCCCGGTACAGCATCACCACGCCCATATCGTTAGTGGCATGGTGGATAATGCAGTGGAGACCCCGGTTATCGGGGTGGCTCTTGACGGCACCGGCTTTGGCAGTGACAGCAATATCTGGGGTGGGGAGTTCTTAGTGGCTGATTATCAGCAGTTCACCCGAATGGCGCATTTCGAGTATCTGCCCCTGCCTGGTGGAGCCGTAGCCATAAAAAAGCCGTATCGTATTGCTATTGGC
Organism: uncultured Dehalococcoidales bacterium; assembly: GCA_964597725.1. GTDB lineage: Bacteria > Chloroflexota > Dehalococcoidia > Dehalococcoidales > JAUVZE01 > CAZNEL01. The sequence goes on from CAZQZA010000033.1 coordinate 1,940, forward strand.
TACATTCTATCACTACTCGGCGAGGTAGCCCTTAGACCGGACTTGCCTTTCTTAAAACAGGTGGATAGTGTAGAGATAGACATTATCAGAAAGCAAATAGAGAAGAGGATTAACTCACCACTAACCTCCAGTTGCGGGCGCCTTTTTGATGCGGTATCAGCCCTGATAGGTGTCAGAGGCACGATAGACTATGAAGCCCAAGCCGCCATTGAGCTTGAAATGCTTGCCCATGATAGAGCAGATGAAACCAACTACTACCCCTTCTCCATAATTGAGCAGAATGGCTTGAGTGTAGTTAAGCTTCAGGACTTGCTCGCAGCCATTATCCATGATTTGCAAATTCATACTGCTAAAGCTACAATGGCAGCTAAATTTCACAACACCATAGCCCAAATGATAGAAAAGTTATGTCAAGTAATTTCCGATAAAACCGGCATAACCCAGGTAGTATTAAGCGGCGGGGTATTCCAGAATCGGTTACTACTAAGAAAAGCCGTTAGCTTACTCGAAGCCGACGGATTTACCGTATTTACTCACCAGCAGGTGCCATGTAACGATGGCGGTATCTCTCTAGGTCAAGCCGTGATTGCTAATTTTGCCAATAAATAAGGAGCTAAAATATGTGCCTTGCCATTCCTGCTCAAGTTAAGTCAATAGATGGACAGCAAGCGATAGTAGAAATAGGTGGCGTTACCCGCCAGGCTAGTATTCAGCTTACCCCTGAGGTCAAGGTCGGCGATTATGTGCTATTACACACTGGCTACGCTATTAACGTAATTGACGCTGCGGAGGCTGAAGAAACTCTCAAGCTGTTAAGGGAGCTAAGTGAAGTTTATTGACGAATACCGCGACCGCGAACTAGCGGAAAAACTAGTTGCCCGAATTCACCACCAATCAACTAAACCAATAAAATTGATGGAGTTCTGCGGCGGACACACCGTAGCCATCTTCAAACATGGCATACGCCAGCTTCTACCCAAGACAATAGAGATGCTCTCCGGCCCCGGCTGCCCGGTATGTGTTACCGCCAATTCAGACCTGGATAAAGCTATTGCCCTGGCGCACCTACCTGATGTGATAGTTGCCAGCTTCGGCGATATGATTAGAGTGCCCGGCAGCTACTCCTCTTTACAACTGGCTAAAGCTGAAGGCAGCGATATCAGGGTTGTCTACTCGGCACAGGACGCCGTTCACATCGCCAGAGATAATCCAGATAAATCGGTAATCTTTATCGGTATCGGCTTTGAGACCACCGCCCCCACCATCGCCGCCTCTATCCAACAAGCCGAGCAGGCAGGTATCAAGAATTACTATGTTCTACCCCTTCACAAGCTGTGCCCCCCGATAATGAAGTCAATCCTGGACATGGGTGAGGTTTACCTTGATGGCATTATTTGCCCCGGCCATGTGAGCACCATCATCGGTTCCTATCCCTACCAGTTCATCCCTGACGATTATGGTGTCGCCAGCGTGGTTTCCGGCTTCGAGCCAGTGGACATCCTGCTCACCGTTGATATGCTGGTAAACCAGATTGAAACAGGGCAACCCAAGGTAGAAATAGCCTACCGCCGTGGGGTAAAGCCCGAAGGCAATCAACCAGCCCTTAAACTTATGAACACCGTTTTTGAGATTTGCGAGGCTAACTGGCGGGGCATAGGTTTAGTACCGTCAAGTGGGCTCAGGTTAAAGCATAAATACCAGCGATTTGATGCTGAAACTAACTTCACCATTGACCCCGGACCTAGCCGAGAACCAAAGGGGTGTATTTGCGGTAGTATCCTACGTGGGGTTAGTACTCCCCTAGAGTGTAAACTCTTCGGCAAAACTTGTACTCCGGAACACCCGGTGGGACCATGCATGGTATCATCCGAGGGTAGCTGTGCTACCTACTACCACTATGGAGCTGATTATGGAGGCTAGAATTCTATTAGCCCATGGCAGCGGTGGTAAGCTCAGTCACGATTTGATAGAAAAGAGTTTCGTTTCCACCCTGGGTAACCCGCTACTGAATAAGCTGGATGACTCGGCAGTATTTGAGCTTTGCGGGAGACTGGCCTTCACCACTGATAGCTATACGGTTAGCCCCATCTTTTTCCCTGGCGGTGATATCGGCAAGTTGGCAGTATGCGGCACGGTAAATGACCTGGCGATGAGTGGTGCTACCCCCTTATACCTGAGCCTATCCTTTATTATTGAGGAAGGTTTACTGACAAACGAACTGGAACAGATAGTAAACTCAATCTGCCAGGCAGTTAATGAGGCTAAAGTACAGATTATCACCGGAGATACCAAGGTAGTAAATCAAGGTGCTGCTGACAAGTTATTCATCAACACCTCCGGTGTGGGACTTGTGCCCCCAGAGGTAGATATTTCCGGGGCTAATGCCATACCGGGAGACAAGGTTATCCTTAGTGGTAGCCTGGGTGAGCATGGCATAGCTGTATTAAGCCAGCGCCAAGGATTGGAATTTAACGTGCCGATAGAGAGCGACTGCGCACCACTCAACAGATTGGTAGCTGAGATGCTAGCAGTAACGACTAACCTTCACTGTCTGCGCGACCCTACCCGGGGAGGATTAGCCACTACACTCAATGAGTTTGCCCGGCAATCTAATGTGGGTATTAAGATAGAAGAAGACACCCTGCCGGTCAATGAAGCTGTTCAGGCAGCCTGCGAACTCCTTGGCTTCGACCCACTTCATATGGCCAACGAAGGTAAATTAGTGGCCGTAGTTGCCCCCGCTGATGCCGATAAAGTCCTGGCTAAAATGAGGCAAAACCGATACGGGACTGAAGCTGGTATCATCGGTGAGATAGTAGAGGAACACCCCGGCAGGGTGATAATGAAAACTCATCTCGGTTCATCCCGTATTGTCGATATGCCGGTTGGTGAGCTACTACCCAGAATATGCTGAATAACATGGAAAAGCCTAAAGTCAGGACTGTCGTTGTTGGTGTAGGAAACCTACTGCTTAAAGACGAAGGAATAGGCGTCCATATTGCCCGTGCTCTACAGCAAATGGATATACCACAAGACACCAAAATAATTGACGGAGGTACCTCTCCTGATTTACCATACTACCTTAAAGATACTGATAAACTAGTTATTATTGATGCTGTGAAAGCCGGGGGCAAGCCAGGGACGGTTTACCGCTTTCATCCCCACGATGTAAATATAGAGTCCGAGGAAATGGTATCAGTCCATGAGTTAGGTCTGAAGCAAAACCTAGAAATGATGAGACTAATGGGGAGCGAACCGAGAGAGATTGTCATCATTGGTATTGAACCCAAGGAGATAGACTGGGGAACAGAGTTATCAACTGAGCTACAGCAAAAGATGCCCGAAATAATAAACGTCGTTCTTAGCGAGATTAGCCCTCGGCCAGATGATTAAATGCCATCTTCAGGGGATTGGTAATGCAGCATATTGGCGTAGATATAATAGAAATAGCCCGCATCGAAGAGGCGGTAGCTAATTGGGGAGAACGTTTCCTTAACCGTATATATACTGATGCTGAGCTCAAGTTATACCGCAAAAAGCCATCATCGCTAGCTACCCGCTTCGCTAGTAAGGAAGCAGTAATGAAGCTCCTGGGAACAGGGATAAAAGGCGTTAGCTGGAAAGAGATTGAGACCCTCTCCCATCCCAGTGGTAAACCTTTACTTAATCTTTATGGCAGAGCCCAAACTGAGGCAGAAAGGCTAGGGATAACAGAAATTGCGGTTAGTCTCTCCCACTCCAGGGAATATGCCATCGCCTTCGCCATTGGAGAAACAACAAAATAAGCTATCCCGCTATTTTGGCTTGGCTCACCAATAGTCCATACTTTACCCACTAGAGAGTCTCATGTTAAAATTAAATTAAGTAACTGGCTAAGTGGAGGCAGAAATGTCAGGTCATTCTAAGTGGTCTTCAATAAAGCATCAAAAGGGAGTTACTGATGCCCGGCGAGGTCAGCTCTTTACCAAGCTAACCAGGGAGATTATTGTAGTTGCACGTCAGGGAGGTAGCAACCCCGAGGCGAATTTCCGGCTACGGTTAGCTGTACAGAAGGCTCGCGATAATAATATGCCCCTGGAAAATATAGAGAGGGCAATCAAGCGAGGTAGTGGTGAATTAGAAGGGGCTACTACCCTTGTTGAGATGGTCCTTGAAGGCTATGGGCCTGGCGGAACAGCTATCTTGATACAAGCGCTAAGCGATAATCGTAACCGAACCCTGCAGGATATCAGGAACATATTCTCCCGCCATGGCAGCAGTCTGGGGGAAAGCGGGTGTGTCGCCTGGCTCTTCGAACCCAGGGGCTTGATTACTGTTCCAATTAATGAGTTAGATGCCGAGGAATTAGAACTACAAGCCATAGATGCTGGTGCTGATGATGTTAAGATAGAAGGCGACTATCTGGAAATCTATACCAAGCTCGAGGATATGGAAAGGGTCAGGGCAGCCATGGAGCAGAATAACCTATCCATAGCCTCTTCTGAGATGATTATGATATCCAAGAATATGGTTGAGCTTGAGGAAAAGGCAGCACTAACAACACTGAAGCTGCTAGATAAGTTAGAAGAACTGGATGAAGTCCAGCATGTAACGACCAATGCTGATTTTCCCGAAAATATTCTAGAGAAATATAACCCGCATGTGTAAAGCTACTAAATCACTTCGCTTAACAATGTGATGAGAATTTTAGGTATTGACCCCGGCACAATAAGCATGGGCTACGGGATAATAGAGGCTAATGAGGATAAAATAACGCTAGTTAGCTGTGGTGCCCTAACCAGCCGAGCCCGCTCCCCAATCGGGGAGCGTTTGAGCTTCTTATATAAGGCAATTTTAGAAATTATCACCCAATACCATCCTGATACCGTAGCGGTGGAACAGCCATTTATGGCACAGAACGTCAAGGCAGCCCTGGCGATAGGCAGGGCTCAGGCAATAGCCATTCTGGCAGCAGCCAACTGCCGAATCCCAGTCTATGAGTATACCCCCGCCCAGGTAAAACAGCGGGTGGCTAATTACGGAGCTAGTTCCAAAGAGCAGATTCAAGAGATGGTCAGGCTTCAGCTTGGATTAACTGAAGTGCCAGAGCCCAGCGATGCTGCTGACGCTCTGGCAGTAGCCCTTTGCCATCGGCATGAGGCGCACCTGAATAGGTTGCTGGCCGAGCAATAAAGGAGAGAAAATGATAGCCAGTCTTCATGGGAGATTAGACTCGCTCGGTAGTGAGTGGGCAATTATTAATGTTGGTGGCATAGGCTTTCAGGTATATATGCCCACCTCTACCTTGAGCACGCTGGGCACTATTGGCGAGGAGGTAAAGCTACATACCCACCTTTACCTTCGTGAGGATAACGCCACCCTTTATGGCTTTGCCTCGGCTGAGGAGCTAGGGCTATTTCAAACCTTGATTGGTGTATCCGGGTTAGGTCCCAAGCTGGCGCTGGCCATGCTTTCCGCCTTGAATGTGGAACAGCTAGCCATGGCGATTGCTACTGGCAGCACTGACATGCTGACTATAGTTCCAGGGATAGGCAAGAAGATGGCCAGCCGCCTTATCCTGGAGCTTAAAGAGAAAATAGGCGCTGGCTGGATAGCTGCTCCCACCACCCAGCTAGCCCAGGAAAACACCGATGTCCTGGCGGCACTGACCTCCCTCGGCTACTCCGTAGTCGAAGCCACCCGCGCCGTAGCTACCCTGCCCCAAGACCAGAACCTGAGCCTTGAGGAAAAGCTCAAGCTGGCACTACAGTTTTTTGGGGGGAGGTGAATAGGGTTTTGATCTTAGGCAATTATTCTACTTACGCAAATCTATACTAAATTATAGCTAACATTATATATATTCATATATTATTCTTTATTATACCTGCTAATAAGTAACTAAGAGTATCTGCGAATTGAACCCAATGGGCTATTGACAAATGTACGGTTTGTGCTATAGTTTGTATTACTAAATTTGTATCGTTGTGTGACAGTGTGCTACAATTAAACTGCAGATATACTAAAGGCGTAGTACTTGTCTAGAAGTCAAAGGAGGTAAGCGTGGCTATTGCAGGATATGTAGTTCTGACGTTTAGATTCCATAAAGTGGGTAGACGATGGACTGCATACTGTGAAGAACTTGGCACGGCAACTTTTGGCCGGTCTCTACCAGAGGCAGATAAGAGACTTAAGGAAGCTGTACTGTTACATTTGAACACCCTTGAGGAAGTGCGTGAACGTCAGCGCTTCTTTGAGGAACATAATATAACTTTTTATCCTACTAGACCCAAGAAAGACATTACAGTTTGTTTACCACTAAAAGAATCGATATTTGTTCAACCACACGTCCAACCTATCCACGAGCTTAGTGCTGTCTAACTTTATATGTCGAACTTGTTGATAATGTCGAGTAACCCTTTTTTGCTAATGTTTGTTTGCTTAGGACCTAATATTGCTGCCAGAGTGCCTTCATCAAGAGATGCTCTAGTGTCTGGGATTACTGTTACTCTAGTACGTTTGCCAAAGGATTTAGCTAACGCAATGCCATGTTGAGCACGTCGTTTGACTTCCCATCCGTCTTTCTGTAGAAGCTTAATTAACTTCTTGCCACTGATAGCAGGAGGCTTAGTGTACTTGGTCATATTCTCTACCTAGTGCGTTTTATCGCTCATTTAAGCAGACTTTGCTAACACCTTATAAGCCTTATTCTTGGTATTCTCCCTCTTCCTCTTGTTCTCCACCCTCCGCTTCCTTTAGTTGCATTTGCTGAACAACTTGTCCCCATCCCTTCATTTCTAAAGCGTGACTAGCCAAGGTATCTACACCAGCTTCAAGGTCCAGGTCAAGTTTTTGCTCCTCGAGAAAATCGACAATCACTCTCCAATCTTTCTTTGCAAATCTCTTAGAGCCAAGAAGTCCTCCCAATAACACCATATTCACAATGGTAGTAAAACTCCACTCTTCCCCTGAACCTCCTATAAAGTCTCCTTGAATTCTCCGAAGAGCTCTCATTATGTCATCATTCAAGCTTATGGTGATTCTACCCATTTCATCCTCCCTTATAAGATGATTTTCATCTATACACCAAAATCATAACACAAATTTCTAGGTTATTTGAAACCCCATCCCCTGTATCCCCTTCCCCTTGACAAGGGGAGCTTGACAAATCCAACATTTGTGTTATAATGTTAGATGAAAAATAGATATCCCCCCTGTCGCTTCGGTGGCAGGGAGCAAGGCCGTCTTTTGGGACGGCCTTAGCATATTTGGTAGGCAGCCTTGCGTACAAACATCTACGTTGACGGATTCAACCTGTATTATGGCTCAGTTCGGAAAACGCCATTCAAGTGGTTAGACATCGCTGCGCTGTGTACGACTTTACTTCCTAAACGCCAAATCAATAGGATTAGATACTTTACCGCCCACGTCAGAGCTTTGCAGCATGACCCACAAGCTCCAGTCAGGCAAGATGTTTATCTCCGTGCCCTCAAGACTATTCCAAATCTTACGATTCACAAAGGCCACTTTGCACCTCGACCAAGCGTGTTTCCGCAATTTCCCTTGGCATATCTCAATCCGACTAAACCACCCCTAGTGGTGCAAGTGCTCAGGACAGAAGAGAAGGGGTCAGATGTGAACTTAGCAACATATCTGCTAGTCGATTGTTTTGACAATGATTTCGATGAAGCTGTAATCATTTCCAATGATTCTGACCTTGCTTTTCCAATAGAAAAGGTCATTAGTCAGTTCGGAAAAGTTGCCGGTGTCATTAACCCTCATTCAAAAAAGGGGCTTAGTGGGAAGTTGCTTAGAGTAGCAAGTTTCCACATTCGAACAATCAATAAGAAGGTTCTCGCTACTTGCCAATTTCCGTCAACACTTACCGATTCACGGGGAACATTCACGAAGCCTGCCACGTGGTAAGCCACGATTGAGGATATTACCTTAGCTGAAATTTCGCACACCCCTACAAGGTATATTACTAACCTGACTGTCAATTATACACTTCCACAAGGGAAAGGGAAATTTATTATAAAAGAGAGGCTTCGCCTCTCTTTACTTTCCGCTTTTCCCTGTACCCACCCTGTCCACCAGAATAGCCATCGCTTCCGCCCAGCATTTTTCTGCATGCTTTCGTTTATCCACCAGAATTTCTAGCTCAGCGATTCGTTGGCGCATCTCTTCCAGTTCATTTATGACTTCTTCTTTTATCTTATCTTCATCAGCCATCTCAGACACTCCCGATTAGTCAGCACTTATACCAAATTCTGCTCTAGTTAATGCAATGATACTATATTTGGTGCCAGTTGTCAACTTATGTGCCATCTGTCACTTTCCTAAGGTAGCTAAATAAACCCCTAAGAGCTATACTATTTATAGAATACATATTTAGTAGAGCCAATTATGCCAGACTTTGAGATAGTTTCAGATTTTGGGATGACCGGTGACCAGCCCCAGGCGGTGGATGAACTGGTGGAAGGTTTGAATAAAGGCTTTAAGCACCAGACACTGCTGGGGGTTACCGGCAGCGGTAAGACCTTTACCATGGCTAATGTCATCGCCCGGGTGCAGAGACCCACCCTGGTTATGTGCCATAACAAGACACTAGCCGCTCAGCTCTGCTCCGAGTTCAAAGACTTCTTCCCCAATAACGCCGTGGAATACTTCGTCAGCTACTACGACTACTACCAGCCAGAGGCCTATCTCCCGCAGACCGACCTCTATATTGAGAAGGATGCGGATATAAACGAAGAGATTGACAAGCTGCGCCATGCTGCCACTCGTGCCCTCTTTGAGCGGCGCGACGTGGTTATTGTCGCCTCAGTATCGTGCATCTATGGCCTGGGTGAGCCTGAGGAATATCGCAGCTTTGTCTGTAGCTTCAAGCGTGGTGACAGCCGTCCTCGCCATGAAATTCTCCGCCAACTGGTGGATATGCAATATCAACGCAACGATATTGACTTCACCAGAGGCAAATTCCGCCTGCGTGGCGATACCCTAGAGGTACAGCCATCCTATGAAGAGTTAGCCCTGCGCATTGAATTCTTTGGCGACGAGATTGAACGCATCGTCCAGATAGAACCGTTAACCGGCGAGCTACTGGCTACATTGGACTCGGTGGATATCTACCCGGCCAAGCACTTTGTTACCTCACATGATAAGCTGATGCTCGCCATTGAAAGCATAA
>CAZQZA010000034.1:0-11089 GCA_964597725.1 uncultured Dehalococcoidales bacterium
TTATACTAATGTAGGGACATACTGTGTTGATACCGAGCGTATTATAAGGTTTACCCAGGAAGAGATTGAGGAAGCATTGGTGATGGCACCATCAGCTCCTGTATTTGGGGAGGGAAAGGAGGCGAAGGCATTGGTGGCGCGTAAGCCCGAGAGTGATATCCCTCCCTGGTGTTTCCTCGGAGCCACTGGCGCAATCGTTTCTTGTGGGGAGATATTTTTAAGTCTTATACAAGGCTACGGTTTAATTCCTCTTGCAAATTCAATAACCACTCCGACCATTGCCACGTTGAATGGTATTCTAATCCGTGCCGGTTCTCCCCTGGAAATATTGAGTGGTATCAGAACTGTCACTTTAGCCAGGGAAGGGCTTAGACGGGCGGGAAGACCTGGTTTACCTATTATGAATTCCATCTCAGTAGGGTCAGATACAGCCAAGATTGCTGGAAGTCAGTTTGGACTGAGGCCTTCTGATGGCTGGCTTATCGGGTCAATGGCTGAGATGAAAATTAATTTTGAGAGATTAAATGAGATTGCCTATGTATTAAGCTTAGGTGGTCGTGTAGTTGCCGAAACTTCTCCTATGCTAGGTGGGTATTGTGGTGGACCAGAAGGAGTGGCGGTGACTAATGCGGCTTATCACATCCAATCAATACTTGTGTACCGTGGGGCATGCCAAGACTCTTTCCCCATCCATTCTAAGTATTCTTGCAGTACGGGAAGAAACACTTTGTGGGCGATAAGTGTGAGTAACCAGGCAATTAGCAGAAATAGTCATTTCCCATTATTTACTATTCCTATCATAGCTTCAGGTCCAATGACTGAGATGCATTTTTGTGAAACTGCCGCTCAGGTAATCACTTGCATAGTTTCGGGAGGTTCTATCGAAGCTGGTAGCGCTGCTAAAAATGTTCTCATAGACCATATTACCCCTATGGAACCCTTATGGGCCTCAGAAGTTGCTCATGCAGTAATTGGAATGAAGAGAACTGAGGCAAACGAGATAGTAAATAGACTTTTACCCAAGTATGAAAATAATCTAGATAATCCTCCCAAGGGTAAGAAGTATCAGGAGTGTTATGATATAAAGACTCTAGAGCCGAGTAGAGAGTGTATAGAGTTATATAGAAGGACTAAGAAGGAGTTTGCTGGCTATGGATTGAAGTTCAAATACTAGCTGTAAAGTTGATTTTAAGGGAGGAATTTTTTGGAATTGACGAGGAATTGGCTATTTTGAAAGTAAGAGTTAAACAAAGGAGGGAGAAATGTAAGAAGCAAAGGAGTCAGGCAAACAAAATATATTTTGGAGAAAAACATGAAAGGGAAATCAGTAATTTTGAGTCTAATCGGGGTATTGCTAGTGTTGTCTCTACTGGCAGCGTGTGCAGCACCGACGCTAACACCGACGCCAACACCGACGCCAACACCAACTCCTTCGCCGCCACCAGCAGAAGAGGTTTATGAGTGGAAGTTCAGCGCCTGGGCATCGCGGGGGATGTTTCCCTGCGACGAGATAGATCGTCCCTTCATTGATACTATTGAAGCTGCGTCCGGCGGCCGGCTCACCTTCAAGTTTTACGGGGTAGGGGAGCTTATAGAGTCGGATGAACTTTTCGGGGCGACAAAATCAGGGACGCTGGATATGGTTACTAGCTGTGGCTACCACGTGGGTGAACTTCCATTCAATGAGGTTGAATACAATCTACCTATGGGCTTGCCTAACCTCATCGAGCACTATATCTTGTGGTACCAGAGAGGAGCCTACGAACTTGCGCAGGAGGCTTACCTCCCACACAATTTGTACCTTCTACCTCCTCAGATAGGGAGTGAGCTACCTCTCCTGATGTCGCAGAAGGAGATCAGGAGCATAGAGGATATTAAAGGGGTTAAGGCTAGGGCTTATGGTTCTCATGCCAGCATGCTAGAGGAATTGGGGGCTACAGTGATTTGGGTACCTTTCGCTGAGCTCTATACGGCATTGTCGACAGGCGTTATTGAGGCAGTGGGTAACCCTTCTATCTCAGAGGAGGTTGACTTAAAGCTTTATGAGGTGGCTGACTATGTGATCTTGCCTTTCCTGATGCCTAACTTTATGGTTTCATGCTTTGTCAATTTGGATTCTTGGAACGCCTTGCCCGAGGACCTCCAGGCTATCGTTACCTCAGCGGCGATGGATGCCTCTATACTCTGTAACCAGAAATACATGTATGGAGATCAAAAAGGCCGTGAGATTATGGAAGCGGCAGGAGTTGAATTTGTAACGCTCCCACCCGAGGATGTGGTAAAGATGCGTGAAATAGCGTATGGAATATGGGATGAGATGGGAGCGAAGGATCCCACCGGCTATGGCACCAAGTTCGTAAATATGACCAAGGAGTACATGGAATTCTTGGGTTATTAATCAGAGTATGGAACTAGGTAAAATGGAGGCTTACTAAGCAATAATTATTGGCATGGCAGGGCATGTGTCCTGCCATGCCAATGAGGGGAGCTTGCCGTGAAGAAACTGGCTAGTGTTTGCACAGTTATTGACGCCGTCAGCGAATGGACAGGCAAGATAGCAAGTAAGCTGATTTTTGGTGTAGTTGGGGTGATGGTAATTGATGTGGTAATGAGGTATTTTTTCAACGCCCCAATCTTCTGGGCTCATCATACAAGCCTTTATATGTGCGCTGCCTTTAGTCTGCTGGCAGCGGGATATTGCCTTCTCCACAGGGCACATGTAAGGATAGACATAGTTTACCGGCGATTCTCTCGCCGCACGCAGGCAACTTTGGATGTGATTACCGCTGGGCTTTTCTTCATCTTTATTATCATCCTGCTATGGCAGGGTATTCTTGGTTTTGTGGATTCATGGCAACTCCAGGAAACCGTTATAGCAGCATGGCGCGTAGTCCTGTGGCCATTCAAGTTGATGGTACCCATAGCTGCAGCTCTGTTGCTGCTTCAAGGGATAGCTAAGTTCACCCGTGACCTCTTTTATGCTGTCAGCGGGAAGGAGCTGTCGTGAGCCTTGGACTAATTGCCGCACTCAGCTTTGGTATTCTGCTGCTAAGCTTCGTCTCTGGGCTCCCCCTCTGCTTTGGGTTGGGGGGTGTGGCCATAGTGATGGGCCTTGTGTTCTTTGGCCCTGGAAGCGTGTTCCTAGTCACTCAGGCTGCTTATGGGGTAATGCTGTCCTTCGTCTTGGTGGCTATTCCTCTGTTTATCTTCATGGGAAGTCTTCTATCAGAGTCAGGTATAGCTGACGACCTCTATAAAGCGATGTACCGCTGGATGGGTCCGGTAAAAGGCGGCCTAGCAATTGGCACGGTCTTAATCTGCACCGTAATGGCAGCTATGTGTGGAGTCGTCGCTGCCGGGGTGGTTACCATGGGGATTATAGCCATCCCCTCTATGCAGAAGCGCAATTACCGGACCGAGCTAATCACGGGGTCAATCATGGCTGGAGGGTCTCTGGGGGCACTCATCCCTCCGTCAATAGTAATGATGATTTACGGTCTTATCTCCAGACAGTCGGTAGGACAATTGTTCATGGGAGGGGTCTTCCCTGGGCTCGTCCTTTCCTTCTTCTATTGCAGTTATATAGCTATAAGGAGTTATTTACAGCCGCAAATAGCCCCAGCGCTGCCACCTGAGGAGCGGGGCAGCTTAAGGGACAAGGTTATCGGCCTGAGGTCAGTGGGGCTGCCTATTCTCATCATCCTTTCTGTCCTAGGGTCAATATATTTGGGGGTTGCCACGCCCACTGAGGCAGCTAGTGTGGGTTGTGTAGCGGTAATAATAGCGGCTGCTATCCATCGCAGGCTCACTTGGAGAGTTTTAAGAGATTCAGCTTACTATACGTTTCGCCTGTCGGGCATGGTTATGTGGGTAGTGCTTGGAGCCTCAGTATTCAGCCGCGTTTTCTTCGGTATAGGGGGTGCTGACCTGCTTCTGGGGCTGCTAGGCATGGAGATAAACCGCTGGGTAGTAATGATAGCAATGCAGATTAGTTTAATCTTTTTGGGAATGGTCATGGATGACGTCGCCATCCTCATGATTGCCGGCCCTATTTACACCCCCATAGTCGTCGCCCTAGGCTTCAACCCCTTGTGGTTTGGGGTCCTTTTCATTATCAATCTGCAGATAGCTTACCTTTCGCCACCCTTTGGATACGCCCTGTTCTATATGAGGGGGGTAGCTCCTGAAAGTATAACCATGGGGCAAATCTACCGTTCTATCATCCCCTTTATCATACTTCAGATAATTGGTCTAGGCTTAGTTATGGCGTTTCCTATGCTGGCAACATGGCTGCCCAGCATGATGATAGGAGGAGTAGCACCAACTTGGTGAAAGGAAAAGGAGGAGAAAAATGAAAATTGCCGTCATCGGTGGTGCTGGGGCAATGGCTCGCACCACAATACGGGATCTAAGCGAATGTTCTGAGGTAGAAGAAATCCTAGTTGCTGACTATCAAGAAAGGAAGGCAAAGGAATACGCAGCTTCCTTCCAAGATTCTCGAATTAAAGGGAGTTTCGTAGATGCTTACAAAATCAAGGAAACAGCCAATCTGATTAAAGGTTATGACGCTGTCATTAACTCAGCCCAATATTATGTCAATACAAGCATTATGAATGCTTGCCTCAAGGCGGGGTGCCACTACAACGATTTGGGAGGCATGTTTCATACCACCCGAAAGCAACTGGAGCTTTTTGATGACTTCAAGAAGGCTAGATTAACTGCTGTATTGGGTATCGGTGCCGCACCTGGCATAACCAATGTATTAGCTAGTTATGCTTACCAGCGGTTAGATGAGGTTGAGGTAGTACATCTAGCAACTGCTGCTGTGGATCTGACAGATATGAAAGATATCGATGTTTTTGCACCACCCTATTCTATTAGAACCATTATGGAAGAATACTCAGACAAACCTGTCGAGTTCATCGATGGGGAATATAAGACCCTGCCACCTTTATCTGGAGCCGAAGAGATAGTTTTTCCTGAACCTATAGGCCGGCGTACTTGTATCCATACCTTACACTCTGAACCAGCTACAATTCCGACCTCCTTCAAAGATAAGGGGGTTAAGGAAGTTATCTGGAAGTTAGGACTACCTCCTGAATTTCATGAAAGGGTTAGATTCTTGGCCTCTATTGGCTTTGCTGGTAAGGAACCAATCAAAGTGCAACGTGTGGAAGTAGTACCGGTTGAAGTTTTGGCAGCAGTAGTGGATGGACAGGTTAAAGAAAAACTTGAAGGAGTAGAGCGCAAGTTTAAGGGAGTGAAGTGTATACGTGCTCAGGTGACTGGTAAAAAGAATGGGAGAAGGGTGGAATATGTTGTTGATTGCATTCACGGGGTTCACAGTCGTTGGGGGGAGTTTTGTTCTACAGGGGTACCACCTTCAATCGTAGCTCAGATGCAAGCTAAGGAGATGATTAAGCAACCGGGTGTGTGGGGACCGGAGCAGGTAATAGACCCAGAGTATTTCTTCAAGGAATTGGCTAAACGAGAGATGCATGTCCAGGTGACTATAAAAGAAGACTTATCCTAACCATCTAGGAAGTGATTAGAGATGTCGCAACAGTATGATGTAATCGTGGTTGGTGGCGGTCACAATGGATTAGTAGCAGCAGCCTACCTAGCCAAGCAACGACTCAAGGTTCTGGTACTGGAAAGAAGAGATATAGTGGGTGGAGCGTGTGTGACTGAGGAACCATTTCCAGGCTATAAAGTATCCACAGTGTCCTATGTCTGTAGTATGTTCCAGCCCCAGATAACTCAAGAACTAAAACTAAAGGAACTCGGCTTTGAAATCTATCCGATGGGAACAACCTTTATTCCTTTTCCTAATGGCAAGCACCTTTTTCTCTGGAATGATGCTCAAAAGTCTGCTCAGGAGATCGAAAGATTCTCCTCAAAAGATGCCGAGGCTTATCTGGAATTAGTGCAATTTTTGGACCGGGTGGTGAAATTTCTAGAGCCCTTGCTCCTTAAGCCCCCTCCCAACCTTAGTTCCAATAGCCTTACTGATGTGGCAAATCTCATTCGTCTGGCAGTCAGGTTTCGAAGGCAAAAGGATATACTTCAAGAGATAAGAATGATGACCATGAGCATCAAGGATTTCCTTGATGAGAGGTTTGAATCGGAGGAGGTTAAAGCTGCCCTAGCAGCTGAAGCCTTAATCGGGTCCTATGGCGGCCCAATGACCCCGGGAAGCGCCTATGTTATGGTTCACTACTGTCTAGGAGCCGGAGAGTGGGGGTATGTTAAGGGAGGCATGGGAACTATTACCCAAGCTCTGGCTCAAGCGGCCCAGCAGCTTGGCGCTACTATCAGAACAGGTGCCGAGGTCGAACACATCATAGTTAAGAATGGAACAGCTAAAGGGGTGGTATTAACAGATGGTGAGGAGATAATGGCTAAGGTCATAACCTCCAACGCTGACCCCAAGCGAACGTTTCTAAAGCTCGTTGGGCAAGAGCACTTAGACGAGAATTTTGAGCAAGAGATTAAAAACATAAAGATGAGAGACAATGCCATCAGGATTAACTGTGCCCTAAGTGAGCTTCCTGACTTCAAAGCCTATCTCGGCGAGCAACCTGGGCCTCAGTATAAGGGAAGGTTCCGTATCATTCCTTCAATGGAGTACATCGAGAAGGCATGGGACGATGCTAAATACGGACGCCCGTCACAGAGACCCTTCCTTTCATGTAGTATCCCGACAATGGTAGAACCTAACCTGGCACCACCCGGGGAACACATTCTAAATATATTTGCTCAATATGCGCCTTATCACCTAAGGGAAACCACTTGGGATAAGATAAGGGATGATTTTGCCGATAGAGTCATTGACACCCTGGCTGAGTATGCCCCAAATGTGAAGTCAGCTATTATTGAACGCCAGGTCCTTACCCCCCTGGACTTTGAAGAAAGATACTATCTCACCGAGGGTACTATCTTCCATGGTGAGATGAGCCTAGACCGATTGTTTTTCTTGCGACCTGTACCTGGTTGGGCCAATTATAGAACGCCGATTAACAATTTATACTTGTGTGGTGCTGGGGTTCATCCCGGGGGCGGCGTAATGGGTGCCCCAGGCCATAATGCTGCGCATAGGATTATTAAAGATTGGAAAGGGAGGAGATTGAAATGATATAAGGAAAGATTTTCTAACCGTGACTGAGTCACGACAAGAGAGGCTTGCTTCCTAATAGCCTTTGAAATGAAGCGAGAGGATTGAATATCTTGGGCCATTATTCAAGGAAAGAGGGAAGCGCCAGAAAGAAAATAGCATAAAGGAGAAGAAATGGTCAGTTTTATGGAGGTTATTGATCGAGCACTAAAGGGGCCTTTTTATTCTGAGAAGGATTTCGATTTAAAGGTCTTTGTCCCAAGGTTAAGGGAGGTGATAAAGAAATACGAAATTAAGTACGACCCAGAAAATCCTATCCCCTCCGATAATGATTTAGCAGACCGGGTATTTAAAGCCGGGGTGGAGTTTTATACCAATGTGGGGACATATTGCGCTGATACCGAGCGTATTATAAGGTTTACCGATGAAGAGATTGAAGAGGCATTGATGATGGCTCCATCAGCTCCTGTATTTGGGGAGGGAAAGGAGGCGAAAGCATTGGTGGCACGCAAGCCTGAGAGTCATATCCCTCCTTATTGTTTTATCGGGGCAGGTGGAGCTGCCGTGTCTAACGAAGAACTCTTTGTCAGTATCCTCGAAGCCTATGCATCGTTTCTTCCCTTGGCTGATTCGATTACAACGCCGTCTATCAAAGCCATCAATGGGAAGACCGTTCGCGCAGGAAGCCCCTTAGAAATTCTTGCGTGTATACGGTCATCAGCGTTAGCCCGGGAAGCCCTGCGACGGGGTGGCCGGCCTGGTTTACCTATCATGAATTCAATAGCCACAGCGGTGTCAGATACAGCAAAGATTGCTGGGAGTCAGTTTGGACTGAGGCCTTCTGATGGCTGGCTTATCGGGACAATGGCCGAGATGAAAATTAATTTTGCCAGATTAAATGAGATTGCCTATGTATTAGCCTTAGGAGGTCATGTAGTTGCTGAAACTGCCCCCATTTTAGGTGGGTATTGTGGTGGGCCAGAAGGGGTGGCGGTGGCTAATGTGGCTTACTGCCTTAACTGCATCCTGGCAATGAAGGGGTCTACACAATTAACCTTCCCCATCCATTTCAATTATGGCTGTTCAACGACCAGAGATGTTTTGTGGTCTGTGAGTGCAAGCAGCCAAGCTATTAGTAGAAATAGCCATTTCCCTTTCTTTATTCTGAGCTATACATCAGCTGGTCCGATGACCGAAATGTGCCTCTATGAATTAGCAGCAGCCGTGATGACCTCGGTTGTTTCAGGAGCATCGATAGAATTTGGCGGAGTGGCCAAAGCAACAGTAGTAGATCATTTTACTCCTATGGAGCCCCGATTGGCTTCAGAAGTTGCCCATGGAGTAGTTGGAATGACTCGCTTACAAGGGAACGAGATAGTGAAACAGCTGTTAGCAAAATATGAAGAAGATATTCCCCAGGCACCAAAAGGGGGGAAATACCAAGAATGCTGGAATATTCAATCAAAGGAGCCTAAGCTGGAATACCTGGAACTCTATCAGAAAATTAAGCGGGAGTTAGCTGAGTATGGAATCCGTTTCAAATTCTAGTAGTGTTGGACAAGAAAAGCTATGGAAAGAAAGGATGTGTAATACATGGCAATTCTAGAGGAACCAATAAAAGAGGTAATGACACTCCAAAACTATATTGATGGCGAATGGGTCGAGTCCGAATCAGGCCAGATTTTAGATGTGGTAAACCCGACCACCCAGAAGACCCTGGCCAAAGTGCCTATGTCAACCAGGGAGGAAGTAAATGCGGCGGTAAAAGCAGCTAAAGAGGCTTTCCCCGAATGGAGGCAAACACCCCCGCTTGCTAGAGTAAGGTGTCTTTTCAGATTGAAAGAGTTATTGGAAGAGAATTTCGAGGAGCTTAGCAGAGTCCAGACGATGGAACATGGCAAGACCATCGATGAATCAAGGGGAGAGACAAGACGCGGCATTGAAATGGTGGAAGTTGCCACCGGGATTCCCTCTTTAATGATGGGACATAATTTAGAGGATATCGCAAGCGGCATAGACGAATATGTCATTTATCAACCTTTGGGCGTTTTCGGCCATATTGCTCCGTTTAACTTCCCTTTTATGGTGCCGCTCTGGTTTTCCCCGTTTGCTCTGGCTACCGGGAATACCCTTGTTGTAAAACCATCGCCCAGAGACCCGATTAGTCAAGTAAAGCTAGCTGAACTAATAGATGAAGCCGGTATCCCGCCGGGTGTCTATAACTTAGTCCATGGCGGAGCCAATGCGGCAACGATTCTGCTGGAGCACCCGGATATTAAAGGGATAACCTTTGTTGGCAGTACCAAGGTGGGGAAAGATATTTACCAGAAATGTGGCGAGACTGGTAAGAGAGTTATTGCTCAAACTAGCGCCAAGAACTTTATGGTAGTGATGCCAGATGCCAATATAGCAGCAACTATACCAGCCTTGATGACATCTTTCTTTGGCAATACGGGTCAGCGATGCTTATCGGGGGCTAATCTGGTTATTGTTGGTAAGGATGATGCCTTCTACAATAAGGTTTTAGACGCCTTTGTTGATACAGCATCTAAGATAAAGGTTGGTTATGGGCTTGATGAATCAATCCAGATGGGTCCTATGCAATCAGTTGATGGGAAAGAGAGAGCCTTAGATTATATAGACAAAGGTTTAGCAGAAGGAGCAAAGCTCATCCTTGATGGCAGAAAACCCACCATTATCGGGGATTATCCGGATACATGCTTCCTTAACCCGACTGTTTTTGAGGGCGTTATGCCAGAGATGACGATTGGCCGGGAAGAAATCTTCGGCCCGGTAGCCAGTGTTATGCGAGCTGAAGACCTTGATGAAGCGATAGAAATGGCAAACAGTAGTAATTTTGGTAACGCGCACGCTATTTTCACCTCAAGTGGTAAAGCTGCCAGAGAATTCCAATATAGGATTGAGTCTGGTAATGTTGGCATAAATATTGGTATCGTGGCTCCTATGGCATTCTTCCCCTTCGGCGGAATGAAGGACTCCTTCTTTGGCGTCTTGCATGGACAAGGCAGAGATGCCATCCGTTTCTTCACCGAAGGTAAAGTTGTCATTCAAAGGTGGTTATAGATGGAAATAAATACGGCTTCGGCAGCTATCAGTTTTGCTAGAAAACTTGAAGAAGACAGTGTCAAGTTCTATGAAGACCTGTCGCAGAGATACTCAAAAGGTGCGGACGTTTTCCTCTCCTTCGCCAAAGAGAATAGAAAAAACATAGTACAGATTGAAAGAGCGTACTACGGAGTTATCACTGATGCCATTGAGGGCTGTTTTGCCTTTAACCTGAACCCGGATGAGTATACTTTGAAAACTGAACTGGCCGAGGAGGCTAGCTTTTCTGAGGCCCTGGATAAGGCTGTAGAGATAGAAGAGAAGATGATAAAATTTTACTCGGATGCGGCGGAACAATCAAAGTCCCTGATGGCAGATGTTCCCAGGGCTTTCACACTGATAGCCAGGAAAAGAGAGGGCCGTGAATCGAAATTAAGGCTTCTCGGCGAGGAAGGTTAGCAGATGACCAAAATGGTTGAAAGGCGCCGTGTCCACTGCCCCGTAAGACATGTTAGCGCATTTATTCTTGAGTGGGATGACGGCAGTCACAATGTCAAATGTGGCCTTCTAAAAGCATGCGGTGATTCGTGCCCATATCTGAAGGACCCCCACTATAAAAGCTCGTATAGAAGTTCTCCAGAATATAAACCTAAATAAAGAAAGGAGGAGCTAAAAGTGACTAAAGCAGAAGAAAGGCTTGAGGCATTAACAAGACACACTTATGGCATCGAGAGAGCACAAAGGGGGTGGAAACCGTTATTCATCACAGGCGCTGAAGGCGTCTATATGTATGACGAGAACGGTAAGCGTTATCTCGATTTCTCGTCTCAATTAATGTGTTCTAATCTTGGTCATAAAAACAAGGTAATAATTGAGGCTATAGTCAAGCAGGCTGAGAAGATGCCTTAC
>CAZQZA010000035.1:0-10424 GCA_964597725.1 uncultured Dehalococcoidales bacterium
GGCATGGTTAAGGCATATCGGGAAACGTATGAAGCCCTGTCTGTGCTGCAACTGGATGCCCATGCTGACCTGCGTGATAGCTATCTCGGAACTAGGTTTAGCCATGCCACGGTTATGCGGCGAGTTTGTGAGCTATGTCCTATCGTCCCGGTGGGTATTCGTAGTCTGAGTGATGAAGAACATAGGTTTATTGTTGAGGCTGGTATAAAACCCGTTTACGCCAAGGATTTGACCTTAACCGGGGATTCTATAGGGCAAATAATAGCTTCACTCTCCAACGAAGTTTACATAACCATAGACCTGGATGTTCTTGACCCATCAATTATGTCGGCGGTGGGTACTCCTGAGCCGGGCGGACTAGGCTGGTATGAGCTACTAGGTTTGCTGCGTGAAGTAGCTCAACGCAAACGCATCGTCGGTTTTGACCTGATGGAGTTTTGCCCCAGTGAGGGGCCGCTTGCCTGTGCTTTTCTGGCTGCTAAGCTGGCCTATAAGCTCATTGGCTATATATTTTCTGCTTGACGCCGGGTAAAAGACCTGACTGTGGCGAGAAGAATTAGACTAAGATGTTTAGAATAGATACTGCGTTTAATTTAGGCAAGATTTTTGGCATACAGTTCCGGCTGCACTATACCTGGTTCATCATATTTCTTTTGGTAACTGTTTCTCTATCGTGGCAGCTTTTCCCTATGCTTTATCCTGGCTGGCCTGGTCTGACTTATTGGGTTATTGGCATAGTTACCAGCCTGTTACTCTTTGCTTCGGTAGTAACCCATGAGCTAGCGCACAGCCTGGTTGCCCGGTTTTACGGCATCCCGGTAAGAAGTATCACTCTTTTTATCTTTGGTGGCGTGGCTCAAATAACCAGAGAAGCAGCACGCCCCGGGGTGGAGTTCAAAATGGCGGCGGCTGGTCCTGTCTGTAGCCTGGTAATTGGTGGCTTGTTTGCCCTGCTTTGGTTATTTACTCAAGATATAGTTGAGCCTATAGCCGCTCTAGCTTTCTGGCTGGCTCAAATAAACGTGGTGCTGGCTATCTTTAACCTCATCCCCGGTTTTCCCCTAGATGGCGGTCGTGTTTTCCGTTCTTTAATGTGGCGCTTTACTGGTAACTACAAACGCTCGACCCAGATTGCAGTTCGGGTGGGACAGGGTGTGGGCTACCTGTTTATTCTGGTGGGCATCCTGATAATATTCCTGCAGCCTTTCTTTCAACCTTTGGGGCTAAGTTGGTTTAGTGGTCTGTGGTTGGCCTTTATCGGCTGGTTCTTGGAAAATGCGGCCTCGGCTAGCTATCGTCAAGTTCAATGGCGTGACGGTCTCCGAGGCTTTAGTGCTTCACAGGTAATGACCGCTGTCTACCCGGTAGTGCCTCCAAATATTACGGTTAATCAGCTAGTTTACGGCTACCTCTTCGCCGGTGGACACCCATTCTTTATGGTGGCTGACGAGGGCAGGTTGGAAGGCATTTTGACGCTGGATAATATCAAGTCTATTCCCCGGCAAAGTTGGGAAATGACTCAGGTAAAAGACATAATGACCGCGGTTAGTGAGCTTAATGTAGCTTACCCCGACCAGGCTGTGCTGAGCATTTTGGAGCAGATGGAAGAGAAGGATATAAACCAGATGCCGGTAGTAAGTGGAGGTAGAGTTATCGGACTAATTACCCGCGATAATCTGATAAGGTTTCTTCGCCTTCGTTCTGAGTTAGGGGCGTAACTAATTATTCTTGACATTGCCCCTTTGAGAGATGACCTCAACCGAGAGGTTGTCTGTAGGAGTGGAAATTGTATGATGTGATAGTCATCGGTGGTGGATTGATAGGCAGCTATGTGGCTTATAAGCTGGCCGGGATGGGCTACGGGGTGGTGGTGCTAGAGCAGCATAAGCAGTTGGGAGAGCAAGTTTGCTGCGCCGGTATCGTAAGCCAAGAATGTGTGAGGTCTTTTGGCGTTGATAAAAGTGTTGTTTTGAGGCAGGTAAACAGCGCCCGACTATTTTCCCCTTCAGGTAAGTTGCTCAGACTGTGGCGTGAAGAAGCTCAGGCAAGTATTGTTGACCGGCCTGCTTTTGACCGAGCGATAGCTGGTCAGGCTCAAGATAAAGGTGCAGAATATCGCTTGAATTGTATGGCTACAGGTTTGGAGGTCCGGGATAATGCTGTTACCGTTAAGGCAACCCATCAGGGAGAAGGGGTAAGCCTTGAAGCAAGGGCAGTAGTTATTGCTACTGGCTTTAATCCCAAATTTACCGAAGGGTTGGGTTTGGGTAAAGCTGGTGATTTTGCTGTCGGAGCCCAGGCTGAAGTGGAGCCATCTGGAGTGGATGAAATTGAAGTCTATTTTGGTCAGGAAATAGCCCCTGGTTTCTTCGCTTGGTTAGTACCCACTTCGAATCGGAGGGCTCTGGTGGGGCTGCTGGCACGGCGTAATCCAGGACTTTACCTAAAAAAGTTGCTGCTGAGCCTGCTATCCCAGGGTAAGATAGTCTCGGCTGAGGTTGAACCAATTTATGGCGTAATCCCGGTGAAGCCGCTGCCTAAGACCTGTGGTGAGAGGCTGGTAGTGGTCGGTGATGCTGCGGGGCAGGTTAAACCGACCACCGGTGGTGGTATCTATTTTGGCTTACTCTCTGCTGAGATAGCGGCTGATACTTTGCATCGGGGGCTGACCAATGATGCCCTCTCAGCCACGAATCTAGCTGACTATGAGCGGAGATGGAGACGGAAACTGGGGAGAGAGCTGGAGATAGATTACTACGCCCGGAAGTTTTATGAGCGCCTGGGTGACCAGCGGATAGATAGGATTTTTGACATAATAAAGTCCCATGGTATTGATGAAGCTTTAGTTAAAGCTAAGGATTTGTCTTTTGACTGGCATAGTAGGGCGATTTTGAGACTGATGGGGTACAGAGCAATATCTAAGGCCCTTGAGGTGATGAAGATGCCTTTCCGCCCGTGGAGTAGTTAGTTACAGGGTGGGTAGAATTTTCTCATTGACTTGTTTACCATCATGCATGCCCCTGTAATTAGGCGATGTTTGACGAGTACAACCATCTAGCCAAATTAAAGGAAACATTTTATAATTAGGGTGTGGAATCTGCTCAGCATGTTTCCGATGTGCAGCGACTAGCTGAAAGTTTGGGAGAACTTCCTGAGCCGATGGTGGACCCTGCCTTCATTGTAGTTAGCGGCTTGCCCGGATCAGGAAAGTCTCACTTTTGTAGCAGGCTAGCCGAGAGGCTACCGTTTGTTATCTTGGAAAGTGATGCCTTGCGTAAGACCCTTTTCCCGTCGCCTAGTTATAGCCCGCAGGAAAATAATCGCCTTTTCCAGACCTGTCACCTTCTTATTGAGAGGCTGCTGAAAAAGGGAATTCCGCTTATTCTGGATGCTACCAACCTGTCAGAGCGCTACCGTGAGCACCTATATAGTATCGCTGACCGCTTGGATGTCAAGCTAATCCTGGTGCGGGTTGAGGCGCCAGCCAAGGTAGTACGGGAACGGCTTAAGGCAAGGCAGGAAGGGGCAAATCTAGAGAACAAATCAGATGCCGATTGGGAAGTATATCGGAGGATGGAGCCAGCAGTTGAGAAAATCCGCCGTAATCACTATGCAGTGGATACTTCCCGGGATATTACTCCAGTCCTGGACAAGATTGTCCGCGAGATAAAGCGTTAAAAAATGCTTATCTACCCTTAATGGGCGATCTAAGTTAATAAGTGAAAGGAGAAAGAAAGAGGAGCTGCCGCCCCTCTTAGACACCCCGTTAGATGTAACCTCCTTCAAAGGAGAGGAGGGATGGGGGACTTGAAGGGGCGAAACCCCCTTAATCCACCCTTGACAAAGACCTCTTAATCAGTAGGTAAAATGAAATGGAGAAAGGAAATTTTAAGATGGAGATTAAGGTTACTATCGGTGACATTATTCAGGTTAAAGCGGATGCTATTGTAGTGAACTTTTTTGAGGAGATGACGCACCCTGAGGGTGAACTGGCTGCCGTAGACAAGGCTTTAGACGGAGCTATTTCTGAGCTCATTAGCCAGGGCGAGATTAAGGGTAAACTTCATGAGATTACTATTGTTCATAGCCTAGGTAAGCTTCCCGCCGCTCGAGTGGTTATTGCTGGTCTGGGTAAGCCGTCAGAGCTATCGCAGGATAAGGTTCGTGGGGTGGTAGCTGAGACTTGCCGACTTTTGCGGCAGAAGGATATAGGCAGCATAGCTACCATTGCCCAGGGAGCAGGAGTAGCCGGCATAAGTATGGAGGTTGCCGCTCAAGCCGTAACCGAAGGCGCTCTACTCGGCGTCTACTCATTTCGTAAGCACATGACCAAAGAGGCTGAATATGGTGAGATTAAGCAGCTCACCATTGTAGATGCCGATGACACCAAACTCCTGAGTTTAGAGCGAGGATGCAACCTGGGGAGGATTCTGGCTGAAGCCACTAACCTGGCTCGTGATATGGTTAATGAGCCAGCCAACTATATGACGCCCAGTCAAATGGCTGAGGCAGCCAAGCGGTTAGCTGAAAGTTATGGACTTGAGCTTAATGTTCTTGAGCGGGAGCAGATGCAGGAGCTAGGGATGGGAGCACTATTAGGAGTAGCTCGGGGAAGTCTGGAGCCACCTAAATTCATTACTCTTCATTATAAGGGTAGTGATTCTAATGAGATTGACGTGGCCTTAATTGGTAAGGGAATAACCTTTGATTCTGGAGGTATCTCTATCAAGCCATCAGAAAAAATGGAGGAAATGAAGGGGGATATGGCTGGGGGGGCGGCGGTGATGGCGGCGATAAGTGCCATTGCCCAACTTAAGCCAAAGGCTAACGCTATAGCTATTATCCCGGCTACTGAGAACTTGCCCAGTGGTAATGCCCTGAAACCAGGTGACATTCTAACGGCAATGAGTGGTAAGACTATTGAGATTATTACCACTGACGCTGAGGGGCGGCTTATTCTGGCCGATGCCTTAGGCTATGCTAAGAAGCTTGGCGCCAAACATATAGTTGACGTAGCTACCCTCACTGGAGCCATGAGAGTAGCTCTGGGTGATATATATAGCGGCGCTTTTGGTAATAATCAAGAGCTAATAGATAGGGTGGTTACTGCCGGTGCTGAAGCCGGGGAACTTATCTGGCCAATGCCAATGCATGAGGAATATAAGGAGCAAAACAAGAGTGACGTTGCCGACATTAAGAATATCGGCAGTAAATATGCTGGTGCCATCACCGCCGCTCTGTTTATAGCTGAGTTTGCTGGTGACACCCCTTGGGTTCACCTGGATATTGCCGGTACTAATATGAGTGAAAAGGAACAAAACTATCTGGTTAAAGGGGCTACTGGCATACCGGTGCGCACTCTGGTGAACCTCGTTTTGTCTTTGGCTAAATAAATTAAAGAGGAGGGCTTAGATTATGAAGATTAAATGGTTGGGACATGCGTCTTTTCTAATTACCTCAGATACCGGAACAAAGATAATCACTGACCCCTATGCCACCGGAAGCGGCATTAAATATGGCGAAATAACTGAATCGGCTGATATTGTTGCCGTGAGCCACGACCACTCCGACCATAATAATATGGCTGCGGTTAGAGGTAAGCCTGAGGTAGTTAGAGGGACAGGTATAACCAAGGTTAAAGGGGTAGAATTCAAGGGTATCCCTAGCTACCATGATGAGGCTGGTGGAAGCCAGCGGGGCAAAAATACTATATTCTGCTTTGAGATGGATGGGATAAGAGTCTGCCACCTCGGTGACCTCGGTCACCAGCTTAGTGATAAACAAGCATCTGAGTTAGGAGAGATAGATATACTACTGATGCCGGTGGGTGGTTACTATACTATTGATGCCAAAGTGGCCACTCAGGTCGGTAACCAGCTCAAGCCTAAGGTGATTATCCCGATGCACTTTAAAACTGATAAGTGTGGCTTTCCTATATCCGGTGTAGATGAGTTCCTCAAAGGTAAAGAGGAGGTTAAAAAATTAAATGCCAGCGAGGTAGAATTTAAGCAGGCAGAGCTTCCACCCACCACCCAAATTATAGTTCTAAAACCAGCACTCTAGCTTTAGAGATTGTTTAGTAACTCAAACTGTCATTGCGAGCGAAGCGAAGCAATCTCACTATTACTTCCAAAGATTGCTTCGGCACTTCGTGCCTCGCAATGACAACTAAACAGCCTCGTTTTAGACTGTTGACTAGTGTGGTAAAATAGTATATGGGGGTGATGCTGAGGAGGAGAAAGTAAGAAATACCTTGGATATAAGTTGTATTGTTCTGGCTGGTGGTAAGGGCTTGCGTCTGGGGCGTGACAAGACTGTAGAAACTGTTGGCAATACCAGCCTACTGGAACGGGTAGTATCTAATCTCAGCTTGTTTGATAGTGATATTATTATAGTTACTGCTACCAAGCAATCTCTGCCCCAGTTTATCGGCTACTCCAGACTGAGAATAGTGGCTGATATCTACCCGAGTAGAGGTGTCTTGGGTGGTATCTATACCGGTCTGGTAACCTCAGACTCACTCTACAACCTTGTGGTCGCCTGTGATATGCCCTTTTTGAACCAGGCCCTGCTGCGCTATATGGTACAGCTTGCCGATGGCGTTGACCTGGTAGTGCCGCGATTGGGTGATATGATTGAGCCGCTTCATGCGGTTTACTCCAAAAACTGTTTAGCGACGATAGAAAATCTGCTCAGGCAGGATAATCTGAAAATTAGTCATCTTTTAACCTCGGTTAGAGTAAGGTACGTGGAAGCTGAGGAGATTAACCAGTTTGACCCTGAACACTTGAGTTTTTTCAACATTAACACTGAGGCTGATTTGAAGATAGCACAGGAGTTAGTCAGAGAAGGAGATATTACCATTGCTAAGCGTTGAACAGGCTCTGGAGAAGATTCTTAGTTATGTAGGTGTTCTGGAAGCGGAATCAAGGCCGGTTCTTGACTGTCTGGGACAAGTTTTGGCAGAGGACGTATACTCGGCGATTAACATCCCCCCGCTGGATAATTCGGCTATGGATGGTTACGCCGTTAGGGCAGAGGACACCCGTGGTGCCACTGAGCAGTCTCCTCGGCTGCTGCGTGTTATTGATACCGTTACCGCTGGTTCTATCTCTGAATATGAGGTAAAACCGGGTACGGCGGTTCGCATTATGACCGGAGCTCCATTACCAAAAGGTGCTGACTCAGTAGTAAAATTTGAAGACACCGACGAAACTCAACGCCAGAGGGTTTCCGATGAAATAGGCATTTTACGTGAAGCAGAACCTGGTCAGAACATTCGGCGGGCAGGTGAAGATATTGCCCGAGGGTCATTAGTGCTCTCTAGAGGGGTAGTAATCAGACCCTCAGAAGTTGGTGTTCTGGCTTCATTGGGGCGCAATGAGGTGAAGGTCATCCACCGCCCGGTGGTAGCTATTCTGGCTACCGGAAATGAGTTGGTAGACATTAATCAACCTTTGCCCAGAGGTAAGATATATAACAGCAACTCTTACAGTGTAGCCGCCCTGGTTCAGCGCTATGGTGGTATTCCCAAAATTCTGGGTATAGCCTTAGATAGTGAAGCTTCACTAGTGGTTAGCCTCCGTAAGGGACTGGATGCCGATATGCTGATAACCACTGGCGGTGTCTCTATGGGAGACTATGATGTAGTCAAGGATGTTTTGGTTAAACAAGGTGAGATTGCCTTTTGGACGGTTCAGATGAAGCCGGGAAAACCTCTTGCCTTTGGTACGGTTAAGGGACTCAGTGAAACAGGCGTGGTTAGAAACATACCCCACCTTGGTTTACCCGGTAATCCAGTTAGCGCTATGGTTACCTTTGAGTTGTTTGCTCGCCCGGCTATTCTTAAGATGATGGGCAAGAAAAATTTGGCTAAGCCTGCCATAGAAGCGGTGATAGAAGAGCCTATAGTAAACAGTGACGAACGCCGTGTCTTTACCCGGGTGATAGTTAAGAAACGTGGCGGTCAATACTTTGCCCGACCCACTGGACCCCAGGGCTCGGGGATTTTAACCTCTATGAGCCTAGCCAATGGGCTGGCGATTATTCCTGAGGATAAGTCGGGGGTGGAGGCTGGGGATGTGGTTCAGGTGATGATGTTAGATTGGAATGAGGAAATAGGGTAGCCTAAAACGAGTACTAGAGTAGTAAACAGCTTGCTTATTTGTTTAAGGGGGGCAATTTGATATTTGAAGCTTCAGAGTTTACTTTTAAAGTACCGCCGGCGATAGCTAGGGCGCGGCGGGTTTTGATTAAGCCCTGTGCTTCCTATCCGGTGCCATACCCAGTAACTACTAGCCGGAATATGCTAGCAGTGATAATAGACAGTATCAGACGGGGCAGTGATGCTGACATTCTTCTCCTTGAGGGCACCCCGGGAGGGGGTCCGGTCTCTCCCATATATCAGGCCTTGGGTTACGATTTCCCACGGGTGCTGACCCTAGACGTGAAAGATTGTATTTGGGTGGAGGTGGACAATCCGCTACCTAAGCCTTTGGCTATCCCTACCTTCTGGGTGCCGAATGTTATCTTGTCTTGTGATTACTTGATATCTGTGGCCCCACTCAAGGTTTTCAATGGTAGTGGTAACCTTAGCATAATGAATTTGTTGACGTTACTGCCAACTAGCAAGTATCGTGGTGAGGCATCGGATGGCTGGGGAGAATTATACAACCTGGGGATTGAGAAGGTAGTAGCTGACCTTTATTTTACTTTACCCTTTGACCTGGGGATTATAGAAGCTCGCCAGAAGTTGGTAAGTACGGATGACCCTACTCAGAGTAAGATTGAGGAATTTGGCAAGGCCTTTATCGGTGAGCCTTATGAGATAGATTGCGAGGCTTCAGCCACACTGGGACTTAAAACAAAGCACCTTGACTTGATTAAAGAGGCCAAAGTGGAATTAGAGGCTTGAAGAGCTTTGGCTAAGGGGTATAATATTAGTACCGACCAAACTAGTCCACGCTGGTTTATTGACCTAGACTGGTATCAGCAGAATAACCGTTCACTTTTTGCTCTGGCTCAAGGCTGTTTATGTCCTAAGTGTCGTGAGCAGCTAAAGGCCGGCAAAGAAGAGATTTCGGCTGATGACCTTTTGTCCAATATTAGAGATTGCTGTTCTCAAACTCCGGGGTTTGTCACCCCTCGGCTGCCTATTTTGGAAAGCATATTTCGCCTTTTTCTGGCTAATAATAACCAACCTCTTGACCTGGAGGAATTGGGAAAGCAACTGAGCCAGTGGCGTGGTGGGGATACCTACTGCACTTCGGCTGAGATTTTATCTCGCCTTCTTGAGAATGACCAATACTATGGTCTAAGTCAGGTTCAACAGTCGGGTGAACTTGACAGCAAGCATAATACTCTACAGTAATTGAGATATGTGGCTTTTGATGTTGTCCACGAGAGGAATAAGCTGCTGTATCTCATTGGCAGTATGTTCATAACAGTCATACCTAGCAGTTTCACTGTCTTGCTTAAGCTTGCTATAATCGGCTTCTATTGCCCCCAAGTCTGACTGGTAGAGACGACGCATAGCCCATTTCCTCTGTTTATGCTCGCGGTAATGATTTCCTTTAGTAGCCAGAAACGCTTCAACCCAATGAAGTGCCTCGTAAAAGATACCGGTAAGTGCCCAATCTGTATAAGGACTGGTATCTAAGTCTATGCTTGTCCAAAAGTCTCGGTCATGTATTGCCCAGTTTAAGTGCTCGTCTTTTTGAGGCATCCGTTTATTCCACCTGCCTTGGTAACCTGATTGCCCTAGTTGGCGCTAAATCCTCTATATTGCGGCCACAGCGATATATTATGTGGAAATCAATAAGAAATGGTGGGCTTTCACCGGAAACAAGCGTATCAAATAATTTTCCCTCTGCCTTCACTATTTGGTCAAGTATACCAAGGTCACGTTCTGGAATTACCACCCATATATCAACGTCATTATCTTCAATGTCGACAAAGATATCCTCTACTGAGGGGTTGGAGTAAAGCTCTTCTCTAATACGTGCGAGCCACCCATCAACATACTGGTCTGAAGAGTAAAAGCCCATTGTGTCACCCACGCTTTTTGTTGGCAGTGGTTTTTCACCCTTTATAAAGACTGTTGATGGCCACTCTCTAAGTGTGGGTTGCTTGATTGCGCTGTTCAGCATATCTACTGCTATATCAGAATAATATAAATCTGCTTTAGTATCGGCTATTATCATTACACTTATCCCCTCATATGTACTCTATGGTTTTCTTTTTAAGTTGTCAGGTGACCTTACCATTAATACGTTGTTCGACCTCACTACATAGACAGGGTTTCCCTCGTTATCAAACTTACCTTCTATTCTGACAATGTCACCCACCACCGCTTTCATCTTAATAACACTCCCGTCCATTAGCTGGTATTCATTCCAGTCTTCCTTGCGGGTTTGAAAGTCTAC
>CAZQZA010000036.1:0-9907 GCA_964597725.1 uncultured Dehalococcoidales bacterium
AGAATGCCATGATAGCAGCAGCTCAAGCACAACTGATGAGGGAAACCTATGGCATCCCTACCAACCTGTTTGGACAAGGTGTGGATACCTTCATTACTGATGGACAGTCAATGATTGAGCGTACCTTTAATACTCTTCTCCCCGCTCTCGTTGGAGCCAATATCGTCAGTGGGTCCGGTGGCCTAGAACATGTCTATACGCTAGACCCGGTGCAGCTAGTCATAGATGATGAGATAATGGGCATGACAAAGAGAATACTACGAGGGTTTGAGATTAACGATGACACCATGGGGCTAGATGCTCTGGCCCGAGTCGGCCCAGGCGGTAACTTCTTAAGCGACGACCATACCCTAAAATACTTTAAAACCGAGTACTATAGACCACGTATCTTTAACCGAGGGACTAGGGAAATCTGGCAATCAAAAGGAGGAAAGGACCTGAATGAAAATGCCAGGGAAAGGGCAAAAGCTATTCTCAGAGAGCATAAGCCCACTCCCTTGGCTGAAGACGTGGTAAAGGAGCTTGACTCAATCATAAAAAGACTAGGCTAAGCCTAAATCAGAAACCCAGAAATCGGAATAAGCAGGAGGATAATATGAATAGATTTAACCCTCTGTCGGAGCAGGAGGTTCAGAAATTACATTCAGCGTCACTGGACATCCTGAATACCATGGGATTAAGGATTGACAGTGAAAAAGTCCGGAAGATGTTAGAGGAGGCCGGAGCTAAAGTCAATCATGAAACGATGATGGTGCGCTTCCCTCCCAAGCTTGTTGATGAATCCGTAAAGAAAGCTCCTCAGAGGGTCATCTATGGAGCACGTAACCCCAGGTACGATTTAGTACTGGAACCCGGAGGAGCAGCCTACTGCCGTCCTGTTATAGGCGCCGAAGGATACATAGACCTTGAGAGCGGTAAATACAGACATGTGCAGCTTTCTGATGTGAAGGACTGGGCTATATTGGTTGATGCCCTGGAGAATATAAGTTACTATGCGGGACCGTATCCTGCCGATCCCCCGTTAGATGAGGGGGGCGATGTCCGTGTTCTGCGAATTCTGTTGGAGAATACGGAGAAACATATTGGGGCTTATTCTGGTAAAAACGCAATGAAATATATGAAATACCTGATTGAACTATCAGTGGCAGTCATGGGTAGCGAAGAAGAATTGAGAAAGCGCCCCATATTTTGTATCTACAATCCTGCCCTATCCCCCTTACAGTATGAGGAATATTCTACGGACATATTACTCTTGCTCGGTAAATATGGTATCCCTGTTGAACTAAGCTCAATGGCAATTGCTGGTGGCACTGCTCCAGTAACTCTCGCCGGCACCCTTCTACTTTCACATGCAGAAATATTAGCTGGGATTGTCATTGCTGAAACAGCCAACCCCGGGGCGCCGATAGTATATAGACCGGCGCCAGTGGTCCTTGACATGTCAAGTGGTGTTGGTTTGCAAGCGGCTGTTGAGAATGCCATGATGGCAGCCGCTGGAACACAATTGATGAGGGAAACTTATAACATCCCTGTCAATCAAGTTGCACAGGTTACCGATAGTCCTATCTCTGATGGGCAGTCAATGATTGAGAAATCCTTTAATACTCTGCTCCCTGCCCTCGCCGGAGCAAATATCGTGAGCGGAGCAGGTTATATTGAAAACGTCTATACAGCGGACCCGGTGCAATTGGTCATAGATGACGAGATAGTAGGCATGACAAAGAGAATACTGCAGGGGTTTGAGATTAACGATGACACCCTGGGATTAGATGCGCTGGCTCGAGTCGGCCCAGGCGGTAACTTCTTAAGTGATGAGCATACCCTCAAATACTTCAAAACCGAGTATTACAGACCGCGCATCTTTAACCGGGGAACCAGAGAAATTTGGCAATCAAAGGGAGGGAAGGATTTGAATGAAAATGCCAGGGAAAGGGCAAAAACTATTCTCAGAGAGCATAAGCCGGCTCCCCTGGCTGACGACGTCGTAAAGGAGCTTGACTCAATCATAAAAAGACTAGGCTAAGCCTAAATCAGAAACCCAGAAATCGGAATAAGCAAGGAGAATAACATGAATACATTCAAAATCCTGTCGGAGCAGGAGGTTAAAAAACTACATTTGGCTTCGCTAGAGGCCTTGAATACTGTAGGGTTAAAGATTGAAAGTGAAAAAACACGAAAAATATTAGAGGAGGCTGGAGCTAAAGTCAACCACCAAACAACGCTGGTGCACTTTCCCCCTCATCTTGTCGAAGAGTCCGTAAAGAAAGCCCCTCAAAAGGTAACGTTCGCAGCACGTAACCCAAAATATGATGTAGTGCTAGAACCCGGGGGAGATACTTTTTGCCGCCCCACTGTAGGCTCTGAAGGGTATGTTGACCTAGAAACCGGTAAATACAGACATGTGCAGCTTTCCGATGCAAAAGAATGGGCTACACTAGTTGACGCCCTGGAGAATATAAGTTACTGTGCAGTGCCATATCCTGCCGAGCCACCTTTAGATGAGGGAGGCGATGTCCGTGTTCTGCGAATTGTCCTAGAAAATACGGAGAAACATATCCATGCCTATTGTGGAAGAAATCCGCTGAAATATATGAAATATATGATTGAACTGGTAGTGGCAGTTATGGGCAGCGAAGAAGAGCTGAAAAAGCGCCCCATATTTAATACGATGCTAGGTGCCTTATCTCCTTTAGAGTATGAGGACTATATGACTGATCTATTGCTCTTATCTGGTGAGTATGGTATCCCAGCCGAGATAGCTACAATGCCTATCGCCGGCGGCACTGCTCCGGTAACTGTTGCCGGGACTATCCTACTTTCACACGTGGAGCTACTAGCTGGAATTACCATTGCCGAAATAGCTAACCCCGGCGCCCCCATAGTGTATAGACCAATACCCATGACTCTCGACATGTCAACCGGCGCCGCCTTGGAAGCAACCACTGAGAACGCCTTAATGGCAGCAGCTGGAGCACAACTGGTAAGGGAAACCTATAACATCCCTACCAATCTGTTAGGACAGGTCGCCGATGCCTTTATTTCTGATGGAGAGTCAATGATTGAGCGTAGCTTTAATACTTTGCTCCCTGCCCTCGCCGGAGCCAATGTTGTTAGTGGAGCCGGCGGTTTGGAACATGTCTATACAGTAGACCCGGTACAGCTAGTTATAGATGACGAGATAGTAGGCATGACAAAGAGAATACTACGAGGGTTTGAGATTAATGATGATACCTTGGGATTAGATGCGCTGGCTCGAGTCGGCCCAGGCGGCAACTTCTTAAGCGATGAGCATACCCTCAAATACTTCAAAAGCGAGTACTATAGACCACGTATCTTTAACCGGGGAACAAGGGAAATCTGGCAATCAAAAGGAGGAAAGGATTTGAATGAAAATGCCAGGGAAAGGGCAAAAACCATTCTCAGAGAGCATAAGCCGGTTCCCTTGGCTGACGACGTCGTAAAGGAGCTTGACTCAATCATAAAAAGACTAGGCTAAGGTTTAAATTTTAAATAAATACAGAAAGGAGTCAATCATAAATGAGTATATTGGATGAGATGAATACCAGCGTTATAGAGGGGGACCGTGATAAAGTTGAGGAGCTTACTCGGCAAGCACTTGACCAGGGAGTTGAAGTCAAAACAATACTCAGTCAGGGCCTGATAGCGCCTATGGATGTTGTGGGGCAGCGTTTTGAATCTGGAGAATTGTTTATTCCTGAGATGATAGTAGCCGGAGAGGCTATGGCAAGAGGATTAAATATCCTCAGGCCGTTATTCAAGGAAAGTGGCATAAAACCGCAGGGCACAGTTGTCATTGGCACAGTAGAGGGTGATATGCACAGTATTGGGAAATCTCTAGCCTCTATGATGATGGAGGGTGCCGGGTTTAAAATGGTTGACTTAGGCGTAAGTGTAAGTCCAGAACGATTTGTTAAGTCGGTTAAGGAAGAAGGAGCTCAACTGGTTGGTATGTCAGCCCTTCTCACTACCACAATGCCTGCCATGAAGGCTACTATAGAAGCCCTAAAAGAAGCCGGATTGTTAGATAAAGTAAAAACGCTAATTGGTGGAGCTCCGGTAACCCAGGAATACGCCGATAAGATTGGGGCCGATGGCTATGCCCCCGATGCCGCTACCGGAGTAAAAAAAACTAAAGACCTGGTACAAAGCTAGCCGCAAAGTTGAGAAGCTAGAATAATACCTTCTATCTTGAAGGAAGAGTAATATCTCCTGCCCTAAGTCCATCTATGTAAAGCAAAGACTTAGGCCTTAGTTTAGACACATAGGGCAGCTCACATAGAAATTGTTGATTATGCCAGACTCTTATCTTCTTTCCTGGATGAATGTTAAGCTTAACCTTAGATGCTGCCACATTGCGTTCCCTTGGGATAGTGTAGATAATTCTGCCGAGGCTGAAGGAATTGTTTCTGGCTACTTTACGCTCTCGTCTGAAGAGGCGGCTATTGCCATGCCTAAGCACCTTAAACTTGGAGTCATTATCTACATTGAGCAAGTTAAATAGCCCATGTTTCTCAATAGCTTCTCTTATTACCAGTTACCAGCATGTTGTAGGTGGAATCGGAACCCATAAAATGTCCAGTTACAACCGTCCGAGAATAGTCATCCAGGTTGAGCACCAGGTATATCTGAAGTAGAACACGGGCAGCAAGCTTGGGCGTGTTCCTCTTACGTATAATCAGTCACCTCCACCAAAGTATCCCTCTCCCAAGTATTGACTTGCTATCACTCCCTTTGAAGGTCAGGGAGAATGCTTTCGTAGTAATCCAATGATTCCGGGTTGACTAAAG
Source organism: uncultured Dehalococcoidales bacterium (assembly GCA_964597725.1). Lineage (GTDB taxonomy): Bacteria > Chloroflexota > Dehalococcoidia > Dehalococcoidales > JAUVZE01 > CAZNEL01. Next base: position 4,809 of record CAZQZA010000036.1, read on the forward strand.
CATCCCTATTTAAGACTGGTCTGCCATGTATTATATTGGTGACCGCTACTTCCACTTTCTTCATGTTGAGCGTATAGGGGATGTCTGGCGCTTCAATAATTCTGGCCGGAACATGCCGTGGGGAAGCATTCTCACGAAGGGTTTTTCTAATTTTATTCCTTAATTCGTCGGTTAAACCATACCCCTCAGTGAGTTTAATAAAGAGGATGATACGCTGGTCGCCTTGCCACTCTTGTCCTATAGCGAGGCTATCAGCAATCTCCTCTAACTTCTCTACCTGATTGTATATTTCAGCGGTGCCTATGCGAACTCCTGAGGGCTTTAAGACCGAGTCAGAACGACCGAAAAAGGTTATTCCCTTAGTGTCACCGTGAATCATGATGTAATCCCCATGACGCCATACGTTCGGGTAAATACTAAAGTAAGCTTCTTTATACTTTTCGCCATTGGGGTCATTCCAGAAATAAAGTGGCATGGGAGGGGCAGGAGCCTCACAAACAAGCTCTCCCAGTTGATCAACTACTGGGTTACCCTTTTCGTCATAACAATTCACCTTCATTGCCAAAGCTGCTTTTTGTAATTCACTGGCATATACCGGGAGGGTGGGGCTCCCGATAGCGAAGCAGCCATTGATATCCGTGCCACCAGCAATAGAGTTGAAGTGCAGGTCTTCTTTAACCGCTTTATAGACGTATTCAAATCCCTCAGCCGAAAGAGCTGAACCAGTCTGGGATATTTGTTGCAGTGATGACAAATCATAATCCTTACCCGGATTTAACCCCTGGCTTCGAAGATAGTTGATGTAGCTGGCACTGGTACCGAAAATGGTTATCTTTTCATCCTGTATCAGTTTCCACATGGCGCCCGCATCAGGGTAACTAGGGTTACCGTCGTATAACACTATAGTAGCTCCTACCGCTAAGGAGCTAAGCAGCCAGTTCCACATCATCCAACTGCAAGTTGTTATGTAGAAGATGGTATCCTCTCGCTTTAAGTCGGTATGAAGCATTAGTTCCTTTAGATGATTGATGAGGATACCACCAGCTCCCTGAACCATGCACTTTGGCTTACCAGTTGTTCCTGAGGAAAACATGATAAACACGGGATGGTCAAAAGGTAGCTGTTCAAATTGAATCTTGAGTTGCTCTTTCCCAGCTATGAATTGCTCATAGTACACAGAGTTGGGAATATGGCTAATATCAGATTTTTCCCCTGTATAACGAACCACGATAACTTTTTCCAAGGAGGGGATTCCTTGTGCAATTTCGTTAGCGTTAGCTAACGAACTGAAGGCCTTCTCCTTATAAAAATAACCATCAACCGTGAATAGAACCTTGGGTTCAATTTGGCCAAGACGATCCAGAGCTGCCTGCGCGCCCAGGTCAGTAGCACAAGAAGACCAGACCGCACCAATACTGGCAGCCGCCAGCATAGCGATGGCGGTCTCTGTTAAATTGGGCATATAAGCAGCCACCCTGTCCCCAGGTTTAACCCCTATCTTGCGCAGAGATTTTGCGAGACGAGCCACAGAATTATAAAGTTCTGCATAGCTCATGCTAGCCGATTCCTGAGTCTCCCCTTTGAATATAAAAGCGATACGGTCGTCTCTGTATCTCAGCAGGTTCTCGGCGAAATTCAACCTGGCACCACCAAACCACTTGGCACCGGGGAACTTGGTTACGTCGTCAACTACCTCATCATATCGACGGGAAGCTTTGATTGGCACAAATTCCCACATAGCCGCCCAAAAGTCAGGTATCTTCTCAATTGACCAGTCATATAGCTCGTCATATGATTCAATGTTAAGGGCATATTTTTCGTTGACAAAGCTAATGAATCGGGTCATGTTAGCTTGTTTCTTGCGTTCCTCGGATGGCTCCCAGAGCAACTTTCCCATAGATACCTCCTTGTATGGTTATGTAGTACTTCATTCCTTGCGAAGGAATTATTATAATGGTCATGGGGGATATTGAACTCCGTTTCTAGGAAAAAGTAACACAAGCCCTTTTATTTCTTACTAGTTCTCTTAGTTTTGTGGTGTATATTGTAACATTCGAGTTGTTCGTAGCACCAGTTACTATGTAACCTAAATAAGTAAAAAGTGGCTGCAAGAAAAGTGCTGATGCGCCAGTAAGTTCCAGCACCTTAGTTCTTTGTTAATCGATAGTGCATCTGACTCCATATCACTCAAAGTATTTTGTTCCTTATCAGCGATAGCATTTATTTCGACCCTTCGCTGGGAAATGGAACAGAACTCCCTCAATCTTTCTAGTATCAGGGTTGTTACAAAATCAGAAGCTACTGCCCCTATGTTATACTGCGTCTCGTTTATTTTTGCTCTTTCGACCATTTTTGCATTTTTGTCTACACCAACTATTCTACAGCCATACTTTTTTACAAGGTAGCAAGAGGTTCTAGTATTACCGCAACCAACGTCCAGTACATTTTTGTCTTTGCTTATATGGCATTGTTTTGCAAGTTCTTCTGTAGACTGTACGCTGCCTACATGTTGTGTAAAGTTCAGATCCGCTGAAAATTCCCAAACATCAAAATTCTTTTGTTCAGTAGCTTCTTGCGGAGATAATTTATCTTTACTTTGCATTCAAAATACCGCCTGCATAGATTAATTTTTGTGTTTGTCCTCACTATACATCTTACAGTCTTTCCACCACAAGTTTTGCCATCCCTGCTAATGTCGAGGCAGGTTGAAAGGCAATTACTGGGAACTTTGAAAACAATCAATAAACGGTTCGTAGGCTTTTCTGAACTTCTGCGAAAAGTGGAGCTGAGGGGACTCGAACCCCTGACCTCCTCCGTGCAAGGGAGGCGCTCTCCCAACTAAGCTACAGCCCCACTTACCAGAGATTATAACAATAAGCAACCTCATGCGCAATTTTGCCACCGAGTGCTCAAATAAATATTCACAAAATATAGTAAAGCAGTTAAGTTAGTGTAGCTTCGAAAGGAATATCAACTGACAAAAGTTGTAGAAGCAAACCCAAGACAGGGTAACCCTCTGGCTCAAACAGTGACTGACTTAGGTCTCATCAATAACCTAACCCCAAAGGCTATTGTCCACAATGACCATGCCAAAACAGAAAGCAACTGCGGGATAGCCCCGCCATCCCATGGCCACGGAATCAGCTGAAAGGCAATTATAAGAGTAACCGCCGTGAGACACAACATTCCCCATATCTTTTGTGGGGTGGTTATTACCCTGACTCCGATGAGGAAAATGGCTAGGGAAATAAATAAGAAAAATGCTAGAGAAGCACAGTTATGCGGTATACCAGTGGTGCGGGGAAATATACCCATGACAGAAAATGCCGCTGACCCCACAATAAGGCTTATCATACCCAATTGCCCCAGCAATCGCCTTGACAGAAGGCCCTCCCCCAGACCGATAGCAAATACAAGGCTAAATACCCCGGTCAAAATAAGTCCGAAATTAAACAGCGCTGTAGCAGAACCCTTGGCTCCAAGAACACTTAGATAGTCTTCTGTCCAGCTAAACCAAGGAGACCTAGAGACTGTGAACAACAGAGATATAAAACATACGACCTGGGAAGTTATGCCACAGATTCCAGCAATCCTTCTCAGCAAAGCGACTCCTAAACTTTATCCTTTAATCAACTTCATGCCTGTGCCAGATGACAAACATCATTTAATAATCTCAGTATTGCTCCCTGCTGATGGGAGGTCTCCAGTATGCTAAGAGAAGCCAAATCAAGGCGAAGCTGCCACAAGTACCGCAGGTCTATGTCTAATAGCCGACAAAGAAGGACACGCAGAACTCCATTGTGAGCCACAATAAGTACTGTTTCCTCAGCGGTATGTTGCTCCAGTCTGTCCAAGAATTTACTAACTCGCTTACTAAAGTCAATAAAGCTATCACCGCCAGGGTATTTCAGTTTAAGATTTCTTTGCATACGTAACTTAGCCACCTCAGGATAACGCTGGTTGGCTTCACTAAGGGTTAATCCCTCAAGCTGGCCAAAGTCAACCTCGTGTAGTTCAGCACAGGTTACTACCTCCAACTGGTGCTTGGAGGCGATAGTCTCAGCGGTTACCGAAGCTCGTTTCAGCTTGCTGGAATAAATGGCATCAATCCTTTCTGACGCTAGGCGGTCACGCAACCTCTCAGCCTGTTTCTGCCCAAGTACATCCAACTTAACATCAGTGTGTCCCCAGAGCCTCTCGGAGCTCTTCAATTCGGTCTCACCATGTCTCACTAGAAGTAATCTAGGCAATTTATCCTTTCAAATCAGGCTAATCCTAACCACGTTTATTAGCCAGCAACAAGATAATTTACTCTTCTTCCACAATTCCTCTTACCCAGAGCTGTGGGTAAGAGGAAACAACCTGCCTTAAGGCTTCCAGCTTATCTCTAATATCCCTAGCTACTGCCTCATCGGTTATAAGCTGCCTAAGCCGGGATTGGTCAAGGCTTAACACCTTATGCCATAGCCTCTCGGGCTCAAGCAGGGCTCTGACCTCATCCTCACTAAAACCAGTTTTCTCCACCAGCTTATAGGTAATAGCATGTTCCCTGCCATAAACTCGATTTAATCCTTCAGCCTGACAAAAATCAATAAGCCTCTGCTTTATCTCGTCAAACTGTGATTGGAGTTCTTTTATCTGGCTCTGTAATGAGACATATTGCTTAATTGCCTCAACTGCTGTTATTCCATCTAAGATAGCTGGCTGGGCTAACTCTGGTGTCATATATTGTTGCCTATAATATGGGCAGTGCTCAGGAAAGTCACAGGGACAATTCTGGCTCTCAATAGCGGGGAACTTTTGTTGAGCAATACCTTCTGCTACCTCCAATACCAAACGCCGGGCTTCGTTAAGTTGGGCTTCATCCCTTGGCCCACAGCTACAGGGAGTGTTTGACCTAAAGTGATACAGGGTAAGCTTCCCCACAGGTAGCTGCCAGGTCTGCTCAGCGGCCAACTGGTATAAGGTCAACTGGAGGTCTTTCTCTATATCTTCAGTGGTAAACAGTTCTTTATTGGTCTTATAGTCAACTATGGATAGCCCACCACTATCCAGCTTGTCTACCCGGTCAATATAGCCGGTCAACTTCACTCCCTCAA
>CAZQZA010000037.1:0-120 GCA_964597725.1 uncultured Dehalococcoidales bacterium
ATTTTCCTCAGCATCGGTATCATGTGGCGGTAATTTTTCACCGTACACTCTATCCTGTCTCCCCTTCGGTTTCCTTCTCAGTCACTTTGGTTTTCCTCTTGGCCTCCTTAGTATCCTTGG